>JAICTW010000182.1 GCA_025936195.1 Flavisolibacter sp. | reverse complement strand
CAACACATTATGGAGAGCTTCTTTTACTACGAGGTAAATATTACGACGGACCTGACCGTTAATATTGATATCAGGAATGGTTTCAGGAATATCCATTTCATAATTCAAGCCGGGTCTTTCCATCCAGTTAGTAGATTGCTGGCGGATATAGGACACTAAATCTTCCAACGAATTGTAACGCTGGTTCATGGACCATACAATTTCATTCATGGTTTCCACTAATGAAGTTGTAGTCGCCACAATCTTTTTGGCAGCATTTTCTTTTTCCATTGTTGTTCCATCTGCAAGGGATTGTCCGAGATACAATACCGTTGTAAGACCAGATCCCAGATCATCATGCATTTCCTGGGCAATGCGTTTGCGTTCTCCTTCCTGTCCTTTTAGTTCTGCACGAAGCACCGCTACCTTCTGTCTTTGACGCAACAATCTTTGAGCTAATAAAAAAAGGATCAGTAACATGATTACGCCTGCTACCAGCGCATATAGCTGTACGTTTTTTGTTTTTATAAGACTTTGCGATTTTACTAACTCCAAATGTTCTTCTGCTAGTTGCTGATCTTTCCTGGCTCCCTGGTAACGGGTGTCCAATTCATTGATATGGGTTCTTGTTTTATCATTCAAAAGTGAATCATTGAGTTTCTCATACCGGCGGCGATAGTCAAGAGCCTTTTTCCAATTACCCAAACTTTCCTGAACATTCGCTTCTTTTTCATATAACTGAACGAGTTGGTTCCGGTCTCCTGTGGTAGCCGCCAATGCCAATGCTTTTTGCACCAGCGATGCTGCTTCCTCCCATTGTTTACGTGATATGGCTACATCTGCAAGTCCTGCAAGCCCGAATATCCGGTAACCGGGATTATCATTTTTATCTGCTAATTGAATCAGCTGCTTATAATCTTGTTCCGCTTTTTCAATGTGATGTGCGTTCATTTCAATGCTGCCCATATCGGTATAGCAATCGCAGCTGAGGGTATAGTCATTCAATTTCTGATTCAACAATAGTACTTGCTGAAAATGCTGAAGTGCCTGTGAAGATTGATTTAAATGAATCTCACTTGCGGCGAGGTTCACCAGGCTTATTGCCATTCCTGCCGTATCCTGTAATTGTTGGGCAATTTGCCAGGAGGCTTTGGCATAAGTGTATGCTTTATCGTACTGTTCCAATTCAAAAAATACAGAGGAAAGATTGTTGTCAAATATCTTTAAGAAGGATTGTTCATGCATTGTCTCTGCTATGGCGGCTGCTTTCAGATAATTATCTGCCGTAAGTGACAACTCGCCCAGGTATTGGTATTCATTCGCTACATTGTTATAAGCTCTTGCCAAATCTTTTTGATCCCCGGAGGCAGAAGCAATCTGTAATGCCTGCTGACATAGGGCTAGTGCTTGTTGATACTTGCCTTGATTGTTCAATACAAAAATGGCGTGACGTACATATTGACTAATACCTGCATCCCAATGTATTTTTTTAGCCAGCCTATGTGCTTCTTCATAATAGCGCATAGCCCTATCAGGTAGCGTAGTTTTGAAACGATCGCCAGTGGCTAAAAGAGAGAGAACGCTTGTTGTGTCTTCATTTATATTGGTTGCTCCTTTTCTAACTTCATTTACCTGGGATAGAGAGTGCAAGTAAGGAAGTAATGCCATAACTACTACACCAACTTTACGGTAAAACTTAGAGGCCTTTTTGGAAAAGGGTAATGTGTTATTCATTGGCGGATGCTGTTAGCCTGATTTCATTTCCCCGAATCTAAAGAATTTATTGATGTAAGTTTTGTCTACCGTCCTTTCCCAACTAAAATGGTTTTTCCACTATGCTTAAAACCGTTATCGCTCCAGCCAGAATTGATTCCTATTTTGTATCCATCCCCGACTTCTCCGCTGGCAAGGTTCATGCTTTTAGGAACACCATCTATCTTCATGTCAATAGAACCGGAAGCATTGGCTTCAAAGGAAAAGCCGGCATCCTGAAAGTTATTTCCTCCATCAAAACACACGTAAAAATTTTCTTCTGCCTTTATGCTTCCTTTTATGTTGACACCATCAAAGTTTTTCCCAACATCAAAACCTAAACCTGCACCTACACTCATAGTAGACTGACCAGTAGTAAAGTTTTTCTTGTATTTCAACCGAAGCGCCTCACCACCGCTGATTACAAATTGAGAACAGTCCAGTTTTATTTTGCCGATAATGATTGGTATCTCAATATTGATAGGACAATCCGGTGCTTTCTGAGTGCTGTCTTCCTGCGGTGCAGGCTTCGCAACGTTAGGTCTTTGACAGTAGGGATAAGGATAAACAAACTGTGTTTGACATAACTGATTAATTTCCGTCAGGTACTTGCTTGCATTTTCGTAGTAAGAAGCATGTGCTGCATAATTATCGAATGCACCCAAATATTGCCAATAAGTGAATAGATAAAATACATTTCGGGCTGCACGCAGCTGGTATTTTTGCCAGTCTTTGCGGACAAGTGCCGCCTCTTCCAGATACTTATTGGCAACATGGTTGTGCTCTTTGCAACCACCATCCGTTGCCTGGTCCTTGCGTTGGTAGTTTCGATACAAGGTATCCAAATCGCCTTCTAATTGTTGCTTTTTCATGTGTACATAATCCGCTTCATTATGGGTGGCAATCATGGACCAGACCAGCATTCTGCCCGCTAAATTGGTAAATGGGTTTGCAATAAAAAGCTCCTCACCATGGAGAACTTGTTGTTGCGTCTTTACCATATCCTTTCTTGCTTTTTCGGCCTCTTCACTTCCCAATTGAGAGTATGCGGAGCTTAACTTTCCCAGCAGACTTCTGTAGTTGCTATACTGGTACATAAAAGATTCGGTAGAGTCCACATCCATGTTTTGCTCGGGCAAAGCGTATTTATATAAATTAAAATAAGGCGGATTAAAACGGGGCAAAATGAAAGGCAAAACATCCTCGTTTGGACTTAATTTCTCCAGCCGGTTTGCTGCTTCCTCTGAATAGGCACCTTTCAAAGCATTGCGGTAATCTTCAACTGCTTTTTCTGTATTGCCCTTGCTTTCTTCAATCTTTCCTGCAGTTGTACAAGCCTCGGGGTGATGTGGTGCCACCGCCATACAGGCACTCAGGTAATAAAGTGCTGTATCCCTGGCACCCAAGCCAGCATACGCTTGTCCAAGATTGTTTAATACCATGGTGTTTTGGGGGACATATTGCAGCACCGTTTTTAAAATGGGAATAGCTTTTTCCTGCGAACCATACAGGTTGAGCATGGCACTCAAATTATTCAGGTTTAAAAGACCATCAGGATGTTGAATACCAAGATGTGTGCTCATGTAAATGGCCGTTTCCGGCGCAGAGTTGTACCAGGCCATCACAGCTTTGGCTTCTCCTTGTTCGGCAGTAGTGCCAGCGAGTAGACTTCCGGCTTCCTGTGCTATTCCAGGTGTGGTTTTAGCTATTGATGCTTCCAGGTTTTTCAGATAAGCTACCAACTGTTCCTTGGTAAAAGGCTGATGGGGGAGTGAGGAGAGCAAAACCGATTTATCAGGGATTGATGTTAGCTGCTTTTGACCCATTTCTTTTTTCATTTTTTCCAATGTTGCCCTGTCAAATTGTTTGCTGTCAAGCATAGACTGCAGCTGCTTTTTCACTTGCTCTGCCTGGGCTTTGGAGAGAGCTTGCTGTGCATTAATACCGCTACAAAAATTAAGCATCAGAATTATTGATATAAACCGGATAGTCATAACAGGAGTTAAAGTTGTGAATGTGTGGAGAGCAAGGATTTTGGAAGCAGCGAAAGTAGATAGCGATGGACTGGTAAACCATCTGACAAATGTTATATGGCAACAGAAATGCTGATAGACGAGTTTTGTGAACTAGTACAAGTTGATTTTCATTCTAAACTATAACCAATTATGAGCAGACAACTTTTATGGCTGTCAGTTTTAATTATTTGTTTCGCACTAAATGTATAGATGGCAACGGCGCAGACAAGGATGACTGCATCGCATAGTGCGGATGGTTTTCCAGACGACCAGATTATAGATGTCTTCAATCGTATTCCCTTCATACAGGCGAAGGAGGGTTTTATGGTTGAAGAAAAATATAGCGTCGCTCCAAACAAGGTGTCCGGATCAAAAGTTGGCCACATTGATTTCAGCTTTGAAGAAAAGTTTTCATACGCTCCACTTTACCAAATGAGCATTACTACCAACGATTTTTATTTTATGGCGAAGAAGCCCTTTCTCGACTATGAAACCAACCATTATCACTTCCCGCAGTTTTATACCGATACCCTCACGCTTTCCTGGTTTAATCGAAATGGAGTGTTAGTAGGTGAAGGCGTTGATCCCCTGCACAGAGGTGCATCAGATAGTTTTTTTGTATTGAATCCAAAAGGAAAGCCTTTTTTCAAAACAGTTAGTCAGGAAGAATACATTCATTTTTTATTAGCCATTATGCAAGGCAAGATAGATGAGAAGCAAAAGCATTTGGATGAATATGCTGTCAGAAACGGAGCGCCGCCTCCCGGTATTGATCCCAGCAATACGAAAGTGATGGCAATGATTGCACAGAACTTAAAAGCTGATAGCCTTTGGATTGATTACTACCACCGCCGGATCAAAGAGTACACTGCACTTCTTGCTTACATGACGGAAGGGGAGAAGAAGCAAAGAGCCTATGCCATTACTCCAAAGCTTGTGGCGATTGAGCACGACAAGCAAAACCATTTGAAAGAATCTATCCAGGGAGGGATGCCGTTTGAACTGTTGACTAAAAAGGAAGATGCCGCTGCAATATTTCCTTTGTACGAGTTCAACTCTGCTTTTTTTGACCCCAAACTATCCGCGGGTGCTGTGCAATTGATGGTGTTTTGGGATATCAATGGTTCCGGATTGAAGGACTTTGCTCAAAAAATAAAAGAGCAGTTCTTTCCTCAAATAAATTTTAAAGCCTTTGCGAACATAATGTATTAACAGAAAAAATGCTCGGATTTACAAACGCTTCAGATCAGCGCACCTCTTATTATCAGTGTTTACCATTGAGCTTTCTTTTGATTTGAAGTACACCGCTAAAGCCAATTCATAACTTTGCTCGATGAAGCTGGTTATAAAAAATATGGTTTGCCCCCGTTGTATTACATCGGTAGAGCAGATTTTAGAGAGAAATAATCTGCAAACAAAGTATGTACGGTTGGGCGAAGTGGAGCTAACAAAAGAGCCAGACAAAGCGAAACTGCAACAGTTTGCCGAAGATTTAAAGCAGACAGGTTTTGAATTACTAGATGATCAAAAAATGCAACTGGTAGAGCAGGTGAAAAACTTACTCATTCAAAAAGTGCAGAGCGGTGACATAGAAGAGCATTTCAGCATCAGCAAATATATCAGCGATAATACTTACAAAGATTACTCTTCCATAAGCCGGTTGTTTTCAGGAGTAGAAGGTATTACCATTGAACAGTTTTTTAGTCTGCAAAAAATCGAAAAAACAAAAGAGTTATTGATGTATGATGAGCAGTCGCTAAGCCAAATAGCGTTCAATCTCGGCTACAGCAGCACGCAGCACCTATCCAATCAGTTCAAGAAGCTCACCGGCATGACACCCTCACAATTCAAGCAGCTGGGAGCAATCCATCGAAAGCATATTGACGATGTAAAAAACTAAAGTCCATCCATTCCGCTGGCACAATTATCTGTACATCTTATCCATCAGGATGTAACAGTGCGCCTTTGCCATTTTAGGACCTTTGTGATGCTAAAAAAGAAAAGCCATGAAAAACGAAATAAACACAATCAATCTTCCATTAGCCGGTGTCGACAGCGAACACTGTGCCTTGATTGTAGATAAAGGGCTTGGTAAGGTAGAAGGTATTAAATCCCATAAGGTTGAACTGAATAATAACAGGACGGTTATTACTGCTGATGATGAACTTGAAACGATTCCCAAAGCGGTAAAGGCAATTCGGGATTTGGGCTATGATGTAGATACCGTAAAGAAAAACTTCCCGGTACTCAATATGAGTTGTGCATCATGCGCCAACAGTTCGCAAAGCATTTTGGAAAATACACCCGGCGTTGTGAGTGTTGCTGTCAATTATGCCAATGCAACCGCACAGGTAGAATATGTTCCAACGATTACTGAT
>JAICTW010000449.1 GCA_025936195.1 Flavisolibacter sp. | reverse complement strand
TGCATTAGCCATAGCATAATACAAAAGACTACACAGGAGCAAAAAAAAATGAATCCGGATGAGCTTCATAGATTGATTAGCAATATAATCTGAAAACTCCAGAGATGTTTTCATGAAAATATTCTTAGCAGAAATACGCGGCTAAACTTATTTGCAACAAAGTTGCTGATATTTATTTGTTAATATGTTTTAACACTATGTAAATTGATGATGCTTACTCATTTTTCCTCATTAACTAAAACTTTACACACATGAA
Organism: Flavisolibacter sp.; assembly: GCA_025936195.1. The sequence continues at coordinate 3,238 of JAICTW010000449.1, read as the reverse complement.
AAAAATCTGGATTCCCGCCGCAGTGGCCTGTTTCACTGCACTGACATTTGTTGCCTGTAAAAAAGATGCAAGACAAATTTCCGAACAAAAGGAAGACATGTCCCAGGCAACTTTGAGTAAAATCAAAGACCTCGGTTTCGGAACAAATGATGTTCGAAAAGTAGACGAGGGTTATTTAGTAGAAGGAGACATTGTACTAACAGATGAATTATTAAATTCTGCTCCTGATCAATCCTTATTGCGCATTGCCAACAATGAACAGTACCGAACTACAAACCTTGTAAAAAATCTTCCAAGAACTATTACCGTTAAGGTAAGTAGTTTGGGAACAGCCTTTGTTCAGGGAACTGACCTTGCTATTTCGCGTTACAATGCTTTGAACCTGCAGATCAAGTTTCAAAGAATTACATCAGGAACCGCAAACATTACTATCCAGGGATTTAATCAGGGACCTTCAGGTGGCTATATTACATTGGGAAGTTCCGGATTCCCTACTCGGCAGGGAAATCCTTACAGCACTATCAAAATGAATACAAACCAATATGCTTATGGCACTAATCCGGATGTGAATTATGTTGGTTCTGTTATTCAGCATGAAATCGGCCATTGCATTGGCATGCGCCATACAGATTACATGGATAGAAGCTATAGCTGTGGTGGTGCTTATTCCAATGAAGGCGCCAGCAATATTGGTGCGATTTTAATTCCGGGAACGCCTTCCGGTCCTGACGCCAATTCATGGATGCTGGCTTGCTCCAATGGTGGTGACCGCACATTCAATAGCAATGATAAAACAGCCTTGAATTATTTATACTGAGAACTTACGATTCACACACAGGAAACCGTCACATTATCGTGGCGGTTTTTTATTTAGCGATGCGGAAACATTGCCGTTTTAATTTTCCGGCAAAATCAAATGGTGTGGTTTGCTTGGTGATGTCTTTTATTTCCGAAGCCAGCAGCTTTTCTTGCTCTATATTGAATTTTGTGTAATTGGTGCTGAAAAAAAGAATTCCTTTTTCATCCAGAATTTTCATACAAACATTGATCAGCTCCACGTGATCTTTTTGAATGTCCAGAATATCTTCCATTCTCTTGCTGTTACTGACTGTTGGCGGGTCCATTACAATCAGGTCAAAACTTTTTTCCGGAACTGTTTTCAGATATTGTTTTACATCTGCATGAATGACTTCATGATTTCTGAAATCCGGAAAATTGATTTGCATATTGCGACCTGCCCAATCCAAATAGGTTTTAGAAAGATCTATCGAAACAACCTTCGATGCATCACCAGCAGCAGCATAAACGGAGAACGATCCGGTGTAGCTAAATAAATTCAATACTCTCTTTTCACCTGATAATTCTCTTACCATTTGCCTTGTAATTCTATGATCCAGAAACAAACCCGTATCCAAATAATCGCTGAGGTTAACAATGAACTTCAAACCGTTTTCATGAACAATGAACTCATTCCCGGCTTCATCCATTTTTTGATATTGGCCTTGCCTTCCCTCCTTTTTCTGCCGCAGCTTCAAAAAAATGTTTTGCTCTGGTATCTGCAACACTTCGCTCATTATGTTCCTGCATGCAGTCAGCCAACCTTCATGCTCTTCATCTGTCATCGCATGCTTCCGCTTGTATTCCGAAGCATAAATTTTGTCTTCGTACAATTCGATAATAAAAGGGAACTCTGGCAGATCATGATCATAAATGCGGTAACAGCTAATGTTCTGCCGCTTTGATTGTTTGCTCAAATGTTTATACATTTTTTCCAGCCGGTTACGGAACATTAAATATTTGTCAAAAGATTGCTGCACTACTAAATTTTTTAGAACTTCGATGCTCTTGTTTCGTTCACGAGTTTCGAAGTTTACGGGTCACAAGTTAATGAACCAGCAAACGTAAATTTATAACTCGTGAACTGACAAACCGGTGAACTTACCATGTACGCAATTGTAGATATTGAAACGACAGGTGGCTATGCCGCAGCCAATGGAATTATTGAGATCAGTATTAAAATTTTCGACGGAGAAAAAATCGTTGAGGAATTTGAAACACTGGTCAATCCCAACCAGGCCATTCCACGATATATTCAGGCGTTCACAGGCATCAATAATGAAATGGTGCAGGATGCGCCTATGTTTGAGGAGATCGCCGAAAAAGTGTACACCTTTCTGCAGGGAAACATCTTCGTTGCGCACAATGTCAACTTCGATTATTCTTTTATCAAAAATCATTTGGAATTTTACGGGTACAGTTTTAATGCAAAGAAACTTTGCACGGTCCGGCTGTCGCGACAAATTTTTCCCGGCCTTCCTTCTTACAGCTTAGGCAATTTGTGTCATTCTCTGGAGATTGATTTAAACAATCGCCACAGAGCCGGTGGCGATGCGACTGCAACGGTCATTCTTTTTAAAAAGCTTTTAAATAACGATTCCAAAGGAATGATCCACTCAAGCCTCAATCGCAATTCTAAAGAAGCGGTTCTGCCTCCTAATGTTCCCAAAAACCATTTTGACGCTTTGCCCAAAAATCCCGGTGTTTATTATTTCCACGATCAGAAAGGGAAAGTGGTGTATGTGGGCAAAGCAAAGAACATCCGTTCAAGAGTAAACAGTCATTTCAGCAATAATTCGGACAGCAGGCAAAAGCAAAATTTCCTTCGTAATGTTTATGCCATCAGCTTTCAATCCACCGCAACGGAATTGATGGCGGCCATTCTGGAATCCACAGAGATCAAGCGATTATGGCCCATTTTCAACACCTCGCAAAAAAGACAGGAGGAAGTCTTTGGCATTTTTGTTTACGAAGACCAGAATGGTTACATGAGGCTGGCTATTGAAAAGAAAAGAAAGTATTGCAATCCTATTTATACTTTTCATTACAAGGTGGATGGTTATGGTGTGCTGCGAAAGCTGATGAAAGAATTTTCGCTTTGTCCCAAGCTTTGCTTTGTTCAAACGGACAATGAAAAATGTGTTGGCATCATTGAAGAACATTGTCACGGCGCCTGTGAAAAAAAGGAGGAGGCAAAAATGTACAACGAAAGAGTTTTACAGGCAATCGCTTCACTAACCAAGCGGCCTTCTTACGTAGTTATTGACAAAGGCTTATCTGAAAATGAAATTTCCTGCATTATGGTGGACCAGGGATGTTTTTTTGGAATGGGCTATTTGCCAAAAAATCTTGAGAACATTTCAAGACAAATCATACAGGAGTACATCAAACCTTATAAGGA
>JAICTW010000228.1 GCA_025936195.1 Flavisolibacter sp. | reverse complement strand
GTCAGCAGCCGTGTGCACTCGGCAAGAGTTTTTTCGAGTGGTGTTTCCGGTTATAGCCATCATCGTTTTGGGAACATCAATAAAAAATTATTTGGCGCAATAGTAGTGCCTGGTATTATCGGTGCAGTTGTTGGAGCATCATTGGCGTTTTTTGCACAGAAGTATTCTTCTTATGTACATCTGCCGCTCTCTTTATACACACTTTACCTTGGGTATTTTATCATGCGAAAAGCATTTTCAAAGTCCCAGTACACTTCAAAAGTAAAAAGAGTAGGTTGGCTTGCTTCAGCCGGTGGCTTTATGGATTCATTTGCTGGTGGTGGTTGGGGAACCCTGGTAACAAGTACATTATTGTCAAAGCGAAGAACGCCACGTTATGTGATTGGTTCTGTTTGCCTGGCTGAATTCTTTGTTGTATTTGTTAGCTCCATCACATTTTTTATTCTGTTGAAAAGTATTCCAATAATGGATGTGATAGGTCTTGTTGTGGGCGGACTAATTGCTGCACCCATTGCTGCAAGACTTGTAGGAAAAGTGCCGATGAAAACGATGTTTATTGCAGTTGGACTTCTGGTTATTTTAACCAGTTGCACTACTTTTTGGAATTCAGTTAAACAAATGCTGCCATAATAATATTGGATCATTTATGAACGAGTACATATCTCGGTTAACACGAGATTTTTTTAAGACTTATTAGTCTATAAATTTGGTGGACTATTAATACATAAGCCAAAAGGTAAATCAATAATTATGAGAAAGGGAATTCTACAAAATCAGAAATTGAATCATAAAAAATTAAACAGGTTTATTAGCCTGCTTCTGCTAATGCCTTTGCTGCAAACAAAATCATTCGCACAAGACGTCATTGAAATATCAGGTATTGTGATCAGTCAGGAAAAGCATGAACCTTTAGCAGGTGTCGCCATCAGCATTAAAGGAACAGTTGCCGGAACAACAACAAAGAATGATGGAGCTTTCACTTTAAGGACAAAACAAAAACTTCCTTTCACTTTGTTGTTCACTTCTATTGGTTTTGCTCCGCAGGAGGTTGAAATAAAAAGTCTGAATTTGAAAGTACAGGTAGCATTAGCAACACAAACCGTTTTAGGAAATGAAGTTGTTGTTACTGCATCACGTGTTGCTGAAAATATTTTGAAATCTCCTGTCGCGATCGAAAAATTAGATATTCGTTCCATCAAAGAATCGCCTGCCCCAGGTTTTTATGACGCGTTGGAAAATGTAAAAGGTGTGCAGATGACAACTTCAAGTCTGACATTCAAGGTTCCAAATACAAGAGGCTTCAATATTCCAAACAATTTCCGTTTTATGCAATTGGTTGATGGAGTAGATATGCAGGCGTCTACTCTTGGTGTTCCGCTTGGTAATGCCATCGGGCCTACTGAACTGGACATTCAGAGCATAGAAATTACTCCTGGTGCTGCATCAGCTTTGTATGGAATGAATGCCATTAACGGAATGGCAAATCTCATCACAAAAAATCCATTCACTTCACAAGGGTTAAGTGTCTATCAAAAAACAGGAATCAATCATGTTGATGGTATTGATCATTCGCCTTCATTACTAATTGAAACTGCCATTCGGTATGCAAAGGCTTTCCACAACAAGTTTGCATTCAAACTGAATCTGAGCTACATGAAAGGAACCGATTGGATTTCCAATACACGGCTCGATCAAAATCCAAATAATTTAAAAACTGCTAATCCCAATTTTCCATCATTAAATGGTACCAATAATGTTGCTTTCGACGGATGGAACAAATATGGTGATGATGTTTTGGCAGGAAGCAATACTGTTTCTATTGGCGGACTTACCATTGATGGGAAGAACAATCAAACACTTCGTGTGGCAAGAACAGGATACTGGGAAAACGAATTGGTTGATCCTAACGTTGACAATTTGAAATTTGATGGTTCATTGCATTACCGCATTGGTGAAAAAGCAGAACTCTCCTATACTTATCGTGTTGGAAAAATGGACGGTGTGTTTCAAAGAGGAAACAAGGTGAAGTTAGATAATGTAATTGTCCAAAATCATGATATCGAATTAAAAGGGTCCAATTATGTGATCAGAAGTTATGTATCTCTTGAAAACACCGGTGATTCCTACAACGTAAAACCGCTTGCTGATAATATGGACTTGTACACCGGCGGTGCAAGTGATAACAAAACTGCAACAAGTTGGGGAACGAAATATAAAAATGCATTGAATGCTTATGCTGCTGCCAATGGCGGGTTAACTTCTGCAAATCTCGCTGCTGCCAATCAGTATGCGAGAAATCAAGCCGATGCAAGTCGTGCCGTTCCTGGCACAGCAAGATTCGATTCATTAAAGAATGTGATTCGGAACATTAATAATTGGGATATTAAATCCGGCTCCATTCCTGATGCACCAGTTACCGGTGGTGCTGCATTGATTCAAAAAAGCAGAATGTTTCATACCGAAGCACAATGGGATCTTTCGAACAACATAAAAATATTCAATTTGCTGATCGGCGGCGATGCAAGAATTTATCAGATCATTCCTGATGGAAATAATTTTGTTGATTTCACACGACCAATTGCGGAACGCAACAAACCATTGAAAGATGGAAGTTTTGGTGATGATGTTTACTACAGAAAAGTAGGTGCGTTCTCTCAAGTAACCAAAACATTTTTTAAAGATCGGCTGAAAGTATTTGGTTCGCTTCGTTTCGATTATAATCCTGAATTCAATGCGAAACTCACTCCGCGAATTGCTGCGGTTTACACAGCCAATCAAAAGCATAATTTCAGATTTACGTACCAGCAAGGCTATCGCTTTCCCGCATTGTTCGAAGCATTATCTTATGTAAACAATGGAAGAGTGAAACGTGTTGGTAGTCTCTCTTACATTGACGAAGGTTTAGGTTATTTGGAAAACAGTTATACGCAAACTTCTGTAGTTAATTTTAATGCGGTTGTGAGTGCTGTAGGTAATTCAGATTCTGCTGCATTGGCAAATAGAAGTTTATTGCAGGTTGCTAACCTTCCCAAAGCAAGACCAGAGAAAATCAATTCATTTGAAATTGGGTACAAAAGCGTTTTAGCTGATAATAAATTAGTCATTGATGCTGATGCTTACATCAATCAGTATGATGGTTTTCTTGGCCAGGTACAGGTATTCGTCCCTCATGGAGAAACTGTAGGAACTGATGCAGCAGTGCTGGCCATGTTAGATCGCAACCGCGATTCCACAGCAACGACGGCGGGAAGTAAAGGGCAAGACCGTTATCGTGTTTACACCAATGCCAAAAACAAATCCAATAACTATGGTGCCGCATTAGGCATTACCTACAATTTTTTTGAAAAATTCATTATTGCAGGTAATCTCAATTACAACAAAATGAAAGCAAAAAACACAAGCGCCATTTTTGTTACCGGTTTCAATACGCCTGCCTGGGCAACCAATCTTTCATTTGGGAACAGGGAAATTGTAAAGAATATCGGTTTCAATGTTGTTTGGAAATGGCAACAATCCTTCTTATGGGAGAGTCCTTTGGTTACAGGAGGCGTTCCTTCGTACAGCACTCTTGATGCACAGGTAACTTTTCATTTCCCCAGGCTGAAATCTCGATTGAAAGCAGGCGGCGCCGATATTTTCAATAAGCGATATATTCAGTATGCAGGTGGACCAACCATTGGAGCTTTGTACTATGTAGCCATAACTGTTGATGAATTATTAAATGACAAACGATAAACAAAATCATTCTTAATTAAAAAGTATTTTTGAACCATGGATATTTTACGAATTGCTACTGCAGGTAGTGTAGATGACGGAAAGAGTACGCTTATCGGAAGACTTCTTTACGATACCAAATCCATTGCAAAGGATAAGCTGGAAGCAGTGGAAGTGTCGAGCAAACGAAAAGGTTTGGATTTTGTTGATCTCTCCTTGCTTACGGATGGACTGATAGCAGAGAGAGAGCAGGGCATTACCATTGATGTAGCGCATATTTATTTTTCTACGGACAAAAGAAAATACATCATTGCCGATACGCCGGGTCATATTGAATACACGAGAAATATGATTACCGGTGCTTCCAATGCAGAAGCTTCTATTGTTTTGATTGATGCAAGGAACGGAGTGATCGAGCAAACGAAAAGACATTTGTTCATTTCTTCCTTGCTGAAAATAGAAACCGTTTTTGTTTGCGTCAACAAGATGGATTTAGCTGGATTTGATGAAACAATTTTCAATAATATCAAAACCGAAGTAGAAGAGCTGGCGAAGAAGATTGGTTATGAAGGCGATCTGGATTTTGTTCCCATTGCAGCGAAATACGGCGACAATGTGGTTCAGCCTTCAACGAAAATGAAATGGTATTCCGGGCCTACATTGTTGGAATACTTAGAAGATCTGCCGGTACATAAAAAAGATGATGCATTGCCTGCACGGTTCCCTGTGCAGTTTGTCATTCGTCCGCATTCTGACCAGCATCACGATTTCAGAGGTTATGCTGGCAAATTAGTGAGCGGCCAATTGAAAAAAGGTGAAGTAGTATTGGTGCTCCCTTCCCTGAGAACAACTAAGATCTCAAAAATTTATCACGCACAAAATGAAGTGGAATCGGCCAGGTCAGGAGAAAGCATAACGGTGGAATTGCAGGACGATATTGATATCAGCCGCGGTAATATGATTGTTCCAGTTGATTCTTTTCATGCACAGACTAATGCTTTTGTTGCCACCATTTCATGGATGGATGAGCAGCCTTTGACAAGCAACAAAACTTTTTTGCTTCAGCATGGAGTGAACCTGGTGAAAGCAAAGATCACTGCTTTGCAAAGCAAGCTCGATATTCATACTATGGAAGAAATGACAAATGCTGCTCAATTCAAATTAAATGATATTGGAAGAGTGGCGGTCAAAACGGCAAAGCCAATTTTCGCTGACCTGTACAAAGACAATCCAGGAAACGGTGCATTTATTTTGATTGATGAATTCACTAACAATACGGTGGCTGTTGGTTTCATTGAAAAATTCTGAGAATATTTTCTTGCATCTTTGTAAGTCCTGCAATTGCGGGACTTATTTGTTTTTGCGAAGTTGTTGAAGTAAGGCTTTTAAGTCTTTTGGTAATTCTGCTTCTAACTCATAAGTTTTATTGTTCAATTTAAATTTTAGTTGCAAAGCATGCAGGGCAAGCCGTGAAAGAATAGGTCTTTCCTCTTCTTCATTTTTTGCGAGGTTAAATTTTTTTCTTTTAATGGTAGAAATAAAAACAGGTTTTCCGTCTCCATACAATTCGTCGCAAACAATAGGATGGCCAAGGTGTTTCATGTGCACACGTATCTGGTGGGTACGTCCGGTAAGAATATGAAACTGCATCCATGAATACAGTTTAAAGTTTTCGAGTACTTCATATTCTGTAATACTTTCCTTTCCTTTTTTATAAACGGTCATCAAACCTTTTTTTACCGGATGTTCTGCAATAGGTTCGTTGATGGTTCCTGATTTTTCG
>JAICTW010000411.1 GCA_025936195.1 Flavisolibacter sp. | reverse complement strand
CTGCTTCTGATAGCAAACGCGTGTATCCATACGTCAGATAAAAATTTTCTCCACCGCAAATTGGTGTACTGGTTTCCTGTGTGATCGTTTTATATACATCAACATTATCGGCAGGCACAGGTTCTTCGAGCCACATTAGATTTAATGGCTCCATCACTTTCGCCACTTTACGTCCCGTTGGTGCATCATACCTTCCGTGCATGTCCACACAAATATCAATATCCGGCCCCACGGCTTTACGAACTGCCTCGATGGAGTTATACATTCTTTCTATTTCTGCATTGTTTGCTGTCCAGTTCCATCTGTCATACTTATTGGGATCGGTTGCAGAATCAATGTCAAATTTAACAGCTGTATATCCTCTCGAAACTGCATCCAGCCCCGCCTTCGCATAATCTTCCGGTTTAGGATTTCGAACTGCATATAATTCAGTATCGCAGTACACCCTCACTTTATCACGAAACTTGCCACCTAATAACTGATAGACAGGCAGGCCTAATGCCTTTCCGCAAAGATCCCACAATGCAGCGTCAAAAGCACTTAACACCGCTACATACATACCCGATTGTGCGCCGCCAAAAAAAGCGCCTTTGCGGAATTGTTCAAAAATGACATTTGGAGACAAGGGGCTTCTTCCTTTTAACTGGTTACCTAACCGTTGAACTAAATAATAAGTTCCACCCACAGCATCTACTGCTTCACCATATCCAACGATATCCTGGTTCGTAAAAATTTTTACAAATAAGCCACCGCCGGAGTAGGCACATTTAACATCGGTTATTTTTAAATCAGATGGCGGGGAAATTTTAGAAGTTTTTTCTATTGCTGTTTCGAGTCCTTGTCCATACGTTTTAAATAGCGGAACTAAAGGAGCCATTGCTGCAGCTATTGTTGTTTTAGTGATAAATGATCTTCTTGAATTTGACATAATGTTTTATTTAAAGTGACTAATTATTTGTGATTGTTGATTGCTAATTGCTCATTGCCTCCCGATAAGCTATCGGGATGTTTTTACCAGGTTCTATCTTTCAAAAAGTTCTGTATAGTTTCTTTAGGAACCGGCAATTCATTAATGTGATCGTTGAGCCATTTAGAAAAATCTTTTTCGATTTCATCTGTCCACCGGGCATCGATTTGTCCGGCTGTATATTTTCCGTCCCTCAGTCGCTGGTGACCGAACATATCTCTTAATCGTACGATCTCTGAAGTAACGACAACTCTTTCTGCTAATTGGGGAGGAATAAAAACAACAACTCCCATTTTGCCTAATACTATATCACCCGGCATTACGGTTACAGTTCGTATGCGGGTAGGATGATTAATCCCTACAATCATAGTGGTAAGGTCTCTGCTCTGTCCCATCCCCGGATTGTGATAAGACGGATCGTAACTGGTATAGAAAGAAGTAAAGCCGCCAATTTCTTTCAAGCCTTCCAAATCTCTTATTGCGCCATCATAGACAATCCCATTCCCTGTTTTTGCATAAATGGCATTGCCTACATTATCACCAATAGTAGGACCATTTCTTTTTGCGCCAAATTGATCGGCTACATATACATCTCCTTTTTGCAGCATCTCAACAGCCCAAACATTCTGCGCCCTTCTTCCTTCTTTTTTTCCCATTGAGTCAATTGCCCCCCATACGTCGGGGCGTCCGGGCATGAACGTTGCCGTTACGGCACGGCCCACCAAAACACTATCCGGGTTGATTACCTGCCATTCTTCTGCAACCTGGTACCTGTAGCCTGCATTAGTCATGGTGGCCCAAGCCTCTTCCACGCTTACTGCTTTCATTCGCCTAATGATATCATCAGGAACTTTTGGACGACCGTCAGGAAAGCGTTCGCCTTTCCATTGAGGTGTTAATGCAATGAGTTCTTCTTTGCTTATTTGCACATACTGTGCTTTGGCCTGATGCAGGAATACGATCATTGTAAAAAGAAATAGAAAGCGTTTCATCGTTGATATATTTTATAGTTTATTTTAAAACGAAATCAGTTACGTCACACTTACTTTGGTTTCTCTTCATTTTCAGAAGTCTTTTCTTTGGGTGGATGATTATGCCACCAACTTGCCAAACAAGACCCGTTGATGTTCATTACAGGTCCGAAGATGGCCGGCGCTAATCCTGCAGTAGCAATTTTTCCCATAGTCAAAGCAAGACCCGAAGCAAGTCCTGCATTTTGCATTCCTACTTCAAGAGCAATGGTTCTGCAATCTTTTTCGTGGAAATTTAATAAACGGGCAGACCAATAGCCGAGGAAAAATCCTATAACGTTGTGAAGGAATGTGGCTACTAATAATAAGGCCCCAACTTTTAAAAGATTATCTCTTCCTGCGGCAACCATTATTGCCAAAATGAGAGCAATGCCACCCATAGAAATGAGGGGCATGATCTTATCAAGCCACTTAAATCTTCCACGCATCACGTAATGAAAAGCAAGTCCTGCAACTAAAGGAATGATCACAATCTTTGTTATGTCCCAGACCATTGCCAACAAATCTATTTCAACAAATCTGCCTCCTAACCACTTTAAGAGCAATGGCGTCAAGAACGGTGCAAGTAAAGTTGAAATAGTTGTTACCGAAACAGAAAGTGCAAGATTAGCTCTTGCCAGGTATGACATAACATTCGATGCCAATCCACTTGGACAACATCCAACCAAAATAATCCCTGCTGCGATTTCATTTGGGAAGTGGAACAAGGTAGCTATTGAAAGGCCAACCAATGGCATGATGAGATAATGAAAACTAACTCCGACAATAATTCCTTTGGGCATTCGGGCAACGTTGATAAAATCTTTCACGCTTAATTCTGTTCCCATTCCAAACATGATGATTTGCAGTAAAGGAATAATGAGTACAGATAGTTTAAAAGTTCCAATCGTTACGAAATACTGGGGATGATACATTGCAAAACTCACTACGCCGATGATCATTACCGTATAAGAAAGGCCCTTCAAAAATTGTTTTCCACGGAATGCAACAGCAAGTGCGAAGAAAAACAACATCAACAGCCAACCGCCCAAATCATACAGTTGCCTGATCGTTGCCAATATCCAGGCAATTAAAAGAATTAGTGAGATTAAATAAAAAAGATTGTAAAAGGATTTTCTCTTCATAGCAAGTTGAAAGGTTAATTATGGTTTCAATTTTCATGCTGCAAATCAGCAATGGCTTCAAATTCATCAAACAGTTTCACACCCAATCTCTCGAAAATGGCGTAGTGCTTCATATAAACATTGTGAAGTTGTTTGTTTGGTGTGAAGCTGTCAGGTAGTTTTACCGTTTCTGCAGCTTCGTCTAAATTTTTATACAAGCCGATTTTTGTTGCACTCAATAAAAAAGATCCGAAAGCAACGCTATCTGAACCTGATCCCTGCTTGATGTGAACAGGTTTATTGAAAATATCCGCCATCATTTGTGTCCAGAAAGGATAAGATGCAAATGTTCCGTTTGCAGAGAGACTTTTGATAGTTTGATGTTCTTCTAATGTTTTACCTATACTGTAAATGGCATACAATATGCCTTCGATGGTGGCACGGACAAAGTGTTGCTGCTCATGGTTTATATTCAATCCAAAATACACTCCCCTTGCATCTGCATTCCATATAGGAGCTCTTTCACCTTGCAAATAAGGAAGAAAAATTAGTCCTGCAGAACCTGCGTGAACTTTGCCTGCATCATTAATCAGGTTATTGACGCAGTCTTCGAGGTCGAATGCTTTTTTAAAATCGCCAAATTGT
>JAICTW010000751.1 GCA_025936195.1 Flavisolibacter sp. | reverse complement strand
CCTCGTGTAAAATCCAATATCCTATGAAAAACCGAGACAAAGATGTGGGAGAAAGTTGGATTTTCAAAACTTATTTAAAAATATTTTTTTAGCAAGGATAAGTGAAAATGAATGAGTTGTGTTGATTACACACATTTATGGTGTAAACTCTACAATGCGGGGAAGCTTATCCGCATTTAAGCGAAGTTTATAGTTTTCCGTTGACTGTTTTGCAGTTGAAAATTTGCAGGAACTATTTCTTTATAGCAGAAAAATTAATGAGTGATGAGCGATAATTTTAAACGCCTGTGAAATTTATTTCTGCAAGTACATTACTTCCTTTACCAGCTTTACTGTGCGGGAAACATCGGGCAATGCAGCCGCAACCAGATTGGGAGCATAATGCAAAGGAGCATCGGCTGCCGTAATGCGACGAACAGGTGCATCTAAATAATCGAATCCTTCTTTTTGAATACGATAAGCAATTTCAGATGAAATAGAAGCAAACGGCCATTGCTCTTCTACAATTACAAGACGGTTTGTTTTCTTTACACTTTCTAAAATGGTCATCCAATCCAATGGCTTAATTGTTCTTAAATCAATCACTTCAGCACTGATGCCTTCTTTCTCCAATTCGGCTGCAGCACCTAAAGCCACTTTCATCATTTTATTGAAAGAAACAATGGTAACATCATTACCCTGGCGTTTTACATCAGCCACACCAAGAGGGATATAATATTCTTCCTCAGGAACTTCGCTTTTATCGCCATACATCACTTCACTTTCCATAAAGATCACAGGATCTTCTTCATAACGGATAGCCTGTTTCAACAAACCTTTTCCATCATAGCCATTGCTGATGGAAACGACTTTCAATCCGGGAATGTTTGCATATAATGATTCAAAAGCGGTTGAGTGTTGCGCTCCTAATTGTCCTGCAGAACCATTAGGCCCGCGAAAAACAATAGGGCAGGTAATTTGTCCACCGCTCATTGCCAGCATCTTGGAAGCCGTATTTAAAATTTGATCTATGGCCAGGGTAGCAAAGTTCCAGGTCATAAATTCAACAATCGGACGCAATCCGTTTTGTGCAGCTCCCACACCTATCCCAGTAAAGCCCAACTCAGCGATGGGCGTATCTATAATTCTGCGTGGGCCAAATTCGGCCAACATTCCCTGACTCACTTTATAAGCTCCATTGTATTCAGCAACTTCTTCGCCCATTAAAAACACACGTTCATCACGGCGCATTTCTTCGCTCATCGCTTCACGAAGGGCTTCACGAAAGGCAATTTGTCTCATGTAAAATTTTTATGCGGGGCAAAAATATCGCACCTGAGCCATTATAGCAAAAGATGTTGTGGATTACAGATGAGACTATTTCAATTTCGGATTTTTTTAAGCTTTGGTTATTGTGATTGTTTCAAACAATCCTTCGCCAGTTGCTTAACGGTTGAATCGTATTTGATGTATTTGGCGTCATTGGCATTGGGATATCTGGCAACCACTTTCTGAAGCAAACAATTACAATAGGTTTTTGGATCCGTAATGTCTTTATTGGTAACTGCACTGTTTAAACAACCGGAATAAAAATCACTCTTGTCCTTATCTGTCCATTTTCTTTTACACGAGAATAAAAACAAGAGCAAAAAAATTAAAATAAAACTTCTCATCAACACAATACTACAACAATTTTAATGGCTGAAAATTTGCAAACCTGCACAAATGAATTGGACACAGATCATTGGACTGGCGGCAGGTGTTTGCACAGCTATTTCATTAATACCACAGGTTATAAAAACAATTAAAGAAAAAGAAGCGGAAGATGTTTCATTAATAATGCTGTTAGTTTTAGCGACCGGACTTGCACTTTG
>JAICTW010000644.1 GCA_025936195.1 Flavisolibacter sp. | reverse complement strand
ACCGATGCCGATGTGGACGGCATGCACATACGCCTGCTTATTATGACTTTCTTCCTTCAGTTTTTTCCTGATGTTGTTAAAGGAAACCATGTTTATATTTTGCAAACTCCTTTGTTTCGGGTTCGTAATAAACAGGAAACGATTTACTGTTATTCCGAAACAGAAAAGCAGGCTGCTGTTAAAAAGTTGGGAGGCAAACCAGAGATCACACGATTCAAAGGCTTAGGTGAAATTTCTCCTGATGAATTTGGAAGATTTATTGGAGATGAAATCCGTTTAGATCCTGTTATCCTCGAACACGGCGATCATATTCAACAATTGCTGGAATATTACATGGGGAAAAATACGCAGGAAAGGCAAGAGTTCATCATTAATAATTTGAAAGTGGAGTTAGATACAGTGGAAGAATTGGTAGGATAATCATAAAAATAGTTTCTTGAAAAAGTTAGATGCGATCCGCAAAGCCAAATCGCTGTTTATGAAATGGAACCTGCACAAAATGGTGCATCCATTCAGTAACTCCATGAGTTTGGCCATTAACATGGGCGATATGTCCCAATGGCGAAAGCAACATCCCGTAAAAGGTTACAATGATTTTTACCAGGAAAAATGGGACTATAGCCGCCGCTATAATTTGTACGAAGCCATTGCTAAGGAGGAGAATTTATTTTCCCAGCCCATTGATTATCTCGAATTCGGAGTGGCCGGGGGACAATCGTTCAAATGGTGGCTGGAGCGGAATGCTCAATCTTCTTCAAGGTTTTTGGGCTTCGATACATTTGAAGGCCTTCCTGAAAAGTGGGGGCCTTTTGAAAAAGGTTCGATGGCGCATGAACTCGGATCGCTGGGAATTACAGATGCTAGGGCTAATTTTTACAAAGGCCTGTTTCAGCAAACACTAATTCCTTTCCTGGAAAAATATGATAACAGAAACAGGAAGCTCATTCATATTGATTCCGATCTTTTTAGTTCGGCATTGTTTGTTATGACGCAACTATATCGCTTTTTAAAACCTGGTGATATTTTCTTGTTCGATGAATTTGCCGTACCTCAGCATGAGTTCCTTGCCTTTAAAATTTTTACCGAAAGCTTTTATGTTAATTATGAAGTGATCGGCGCAGCAAACAATTATTTATTTGTAGCCATTAAAATAAAATAACCGAACGAATGATACATGTTGTTTTTCAAACTGCTGATGTGAACACCTTAAGAAAAGTAATTGAATTGGATGAAACGCTTTCTGGAGATGTATTGGAGATCAAAGACGATTTCGCGGTAGGGCCCATTGAGAATATGGATACAGAAGAAGGTTGGGCAACGAGAGAAAACTGGTGGAAAGATTTGTTGAATGGTTCGCCTTATGCCAATGAAAATCTGGTGGGTAGTTTTGATGACCGCAAAACAGTTGAAGAGATCAGGCAGCGACTGAATGAAAATCAAAAAGAAGAGTTGTGGATATGGATGGGACAGAATCAACACGATGTTTGCGGCTATTATTGGTTGATCGCTCAGTTAAAAGAATATCAGGGCCGGGTAGTGGTGCTGTATTTCAATAACCTTCCGTTCATCAATGAAAAGGGACAGATATTTTATCCAACCACTTTGCATGAAATTCAACCCAAAGAATTTTTAAAAGCAAAGAAGCTTAATCGAAAAGTAACTTTAAGCGAGTTTGAAGTGGACCCGGATGAATGGAGAAAATTATGTACTGAAAATGCAATCGTACGCATACTGGAAGGAGGAAAAAAGATCGTTGGTAAGGAAGAAGATTTTTATGATAAAGAGGTTCTAAGCGGATTAAGCAATGAATGGCAGAAAGGAAATAAAGCCATGCAATCCGTTCTGTCCAAAATGAAAATCAAAACCGGTGATGTGTTTTTGTTATGGCGAATGAAAAAGCTTGCTGAAGAAGGAAGAATCGAAATCAACGGCGATACTTCAAAAAGCTGGAAAGATTTTGAAATGAAGTTGAAGTCAGCGGCTACCGAAGAACTAACAGTTGAACAAACCAGAAACAATTTATAATTATCCAATAATAATGAGTACTACGAAAAACAAAAATTACGAACACTTACAAAACGATCATGGCATTAATGGTCAATACAAAACATGGTTTCTTGATTATGCTTCTTATGTAATTCTGGAACGTGCCGTGCCTGCTGTGGAAGATGGATTGAAGCCGGTGCAGCGTCGCATTCTTCACGCCATGAAAGAGATGGATGATGGCCGTTTTAATAAAGTGGCGAACATCATTGGGCAAACCATGCAATATCATCCTCATGGTGATGCTTCCATTGGTGATGCCCTGGTGAACATGGGACAAAAAGATTTATTGATTGACACACAAGGTAACTGGGGCGATATCAGAACAGGTGATGATGCAGCCGCTTCGCGATACATTGAAGGACGCCTAAGCAAATTTGCATTGGAGGTTGTTTTCAATCCGAAAACAACCAACTGGCAATTGAGCTATGATGGAAGAAAGAATGAACCGATCACTCTTCCTGTAAAATTTCCTTTACTGCTCGCACAAGGAGCCGAAGGAATTGCCGTTGGT
>JAICTW010000639.1 GCA_025936195.1 Flavisolibacter sp. | reverse complement strand
TGGTTAAGCTCGCCGGGAAAGGCTCTTATTTTAGGAATGGAGTCATCATAATATTCAATTACATTAATGTTTCCTTTTCTTAGCTTATAATTCAGCATGGCTAATGTATTGCGAATGCCTACATGAATATCTACCAATTGCCTGTCGGCATCTTTATCCATAAAAGTGAAATTCTTAACTGCGCCCACAAGCCCTGAAATGCGTTCTGAAGAAGCCCTGATATCTTCACCCATTTTATTGGTAACGAGATAATTGCTTACCCATTCAAGTAGCACGGGCAATTCTTCGGGGGCAGAACAGTCTTTGAATACATCCAGCTCACCGGTTGTAAAGCCGCGTTCTACCAGGCCTTCCGGATCGGTGTCTTTAAGATGGTTATCATAAAGCCAGCCAGTGAGTTCATCTTCCAACTCTGCTTTTTGCATCATTGTTAATGCAGCAGGTTCTGTATTTATTTTACGGAGAATAAGCTCGCTGATCTTTTCCACTTTTTCCGGTGCTATTCTCAGGCAGGCTATTGCTTTAAATAAATGAGGTAACTGGCTTACCTGGTTTTGTAACAAAGCAGCAGCGCGGGATATAGCAGCCGCAGGATTGTTCAGCTCGTGCGCAAGACCTGCGGAAAGCTTTCCCAATGCAAACATCTTTTCATTTTGCTGTTGAATGGAAGTGAATTCGCGTACACGGCTTACCATCATGTGCACCATAGCTTCTATTAATTCATAATGATCTGCAAAGCCTTCTTTCAGTTTTTCTTTTGAACATTTGAATACCCATGAATTTTTCAGCGCTTCACAAAACGCAGGCGTGACGGTAGCTCTTGAATAAGGAAGGTATCCTGTAACCTGCCCCGGATCAAGAATGCGCAATTCCTTTTGCTTGCCGGATTGTACGGCACAAATTCTCATTTTACCATCCAATATAATGTAAGAGGTAACAACAGGCTCGCCTACATTAAACAACAGGTTGCCTTCTTCTACTTCAAGCGTTGCGCCCTGGTTAATGAGCCATTGTAATTGTTCATCCGGAACACGCTGAAATTCCTTAACGACTTTCAGGTCTTCGATAGTGAGTTCTCTCATAACATGAAATTAATTCTTCGGCAAGTTATCTCAATTGTCCGAACTATGATTTTTTGACTAAAAGATTGCAGGATTTTTAAAGATTCTTCTCCGACAATATATGGAGAATCCAGTGTATTGATAACTTGTTTATTTTTCCAAACCTATACAAATTCAATCATTTCTGAAGGAATAGTAATACTGAAAATGGTCCATTTGCCATATTCCGAAGCAACGCTTATTTCAAAGCCAAGAAAAGAGGTAATGCTTTTTACAATTGATAATCCAAGGCCATACCCTTCGTTTTTATTTTTTCCGGATTTGAAGCGGTTAAATATTGATTCCAACTCTTCCTGCCTGATGCCAATACCGGTATCTCTTATCTGTAAAACATAAGGCTGGCCTTGAATATAGCGGTCGCTCAAAAGAATAGAACCATTTTCTCTATTGTACCTTATGGCATTGTTGATCAGGTTGTATAACAATTGAAAGAACAAATCATGGTTCACTTTTTTCACCTTTATATTCCGGGAAATTTGATTGGTAAAATGAAGAGATTTTGTTTCCAATCGGACAGAAAGTTCTTCCATTATTTCAGAAGATAGTTTATGAATATTTACCGTATCTGTTTTGACAAACTGCTCATTTTCAATTCGCGAAATATACAACAATGAGTGAACAATTTTTTTCAACCGGTTTAATGTTTTCATCATTGAAGAAATTTTCTCCTGTTGTTCTTCACTGATATTTTCTTCTATCATCATATTCTCCACATTTGTTTGCAAAATGCTGATGGGGGTCATTAGTTCGTGAGAGGCGTTGGATGTAAATTCTCTTTCTTTATCAAAAGCTTCATGTATTTTGTTCATCAGGCTGATCAGCGAATCATCCAGCAATTTAAAATCAATAGTGGAAGTTTTTATGGCCGGAAGCTGTTCTTTGAAAGGGAACTTTCGGTTCAATAATTTTGTTTGCACAATTTTGCTGAGCGGTCGTAGTAAAATGCGTGTATAAACGAGGTCAATTACAATGCTGAAAACAATCAGGGCAATTAAAATAAACAGAGTAAACCTCTGTAGCAATTTATTATACTGGCTGATTGTTGCAGTTGTCTTGCCAATCTCAAGAATATATTTCTTGTTTTGATCTTTTATTTCATGGGTGAGAATTCTATAGTTTAATGTATCCTCACCGACGATGCGCTGTGAAGTTTCGATGGTGTCGCTGACGTGAGTGTCTTCTGCAGGAAGCAAAGAGATATACTCCTCCTTAAGCATCGTATAACTTGCAAAAGCGCTGTCACCCTGGAGATAGTAATTAATTCCGTTTTCAGAAATTATGGCAAGTACTTTTTCCTTTTGCTGGTTCAGATAATAATTGCTGTATTGAAAGCTTGCATAATTGACGAGGGAAGGCAATAGCAGTACAAAAAGCACTACGATAAATAATTTTGAAAGTGTAATAAAAAGAGTGAGCTTAGTCAGCAGTTTCAAAATAACTTACATTTTTATTTTATAACCGATTCCCC
>JAICTW010000207.1 GCA_025936195.1 Flavisolibacter sp. | reverse complement strand
TCAGTGGTATCCTGATTGGGAATAGTGAACGGCCTATGGTTATCGGCTGTTTGAATAATGGCAAAGAAAGGTTTCTTCTGCCGTGCAAAAACTTTATTGGCTTGCAGAAAAAGATCTTTATCACTGATGCCCCAAACATTCACCGGTTTGCATTCAAAATTCTTTTCAGTGTTGAATTGTATGCCGTCAATATTTTTTACCAGTCCTTCAAAATTGTTGAAGCCGGGATCGCCACCAAGGAAATAAAATTTTTCATAGCCTTTAAAATCATTGACAATGGTATGTTGATTCAATGCTTCCGGCACCCGTGTGGAAAATTTGGATAATTGAACATCAGGTGTTCCCGTTAAGCTGGCAAACAATCCACGGGCTGTAGAAAAATGCGGTGTAAAACAATGATTGAAAAATACACCGCTATCGCACAGAGATTGAAAGAATGGAGTAGTATTCAACGGATTTCCGCTCATGCTGCTTTTGTACATGCTGAACGATTCGCATACTACAAATACAACATTAGGCTGCGTTTTTACAGCGTTGGCAGCAGGTAAAATTTCCCTTTTGAAAGAAAAATTTTCATTGGTAATTCCCATCCACTGCTTCATCAAAGGAAAGTAAGCCCTCACCCTGGTTTCATCATAAGCCGATCTTCTAAGCTTCAGCGTATAAAAAAAATTCTGCAACGGATTTAATGCCAGAAAAGATTGAAAGCTGTTGTTGAATTCAAATGCATTGTTCCACTTTAACGGCTGCACACCCACATTACCGTAAACCAAAAAGCCAAAGAAAACAATGGCTGCAAAAAACCATTTGCGTTTGTAGGTTATGCCCTTGCCATCTGTCCGGTTTACTACATACACATGCATTTTGCGGAACATCAACCGGAGCAGCATCACAACAAAAAATAGCCCGAGCACCATCCATACCAACGGATACGATTGCCAGAGCATCTTGATGGAAATGCCCGGATCTTCGGCAAAGTTTAAAGCACTGGCCCCAACATGTGTCCGATTATACGAGATGGCGCCGAAGTCAGCAGCAAAAAAGAAAATGACAATAAATGTAATAACTGCCAAATACCATGTCCACAGTTTACGATTACGATTGGAATAGAATGGAGATAACTCCGGAATCAAGCTGGCAATAACAATAGGTAACAGAACAATACTGATCCACCGGAGATCAAACCGAAGACCTAAGAAAAAGGAAGGAATTATATCTTTCCATCTTTCCCCTTCAGGTCTGAAAGCAAGCAGGGTCAGCAACCTGTAAAAAGTGAACATCAGAATGAAGATCACCATCAGGTTAAAAACCCAAAGAAGTGTTTTTGGTAATCGTAGTTTTATCAGCATTAATGAATTGGCGATTTAACCGGAAGCAACTGCAAAAAAACTAAATTTTAAAGTAGAGGCGGGAATTAATTCGGCAGACAAGGCTTGTTCTTCGCTTACTTTTGTTGCATGATTGATGGCCTGTCGGCGATTTCTTTATGGCACAGATTGGATGAGTGGGACAAATGGCTTTTTATAAAACTGAACAGCCATTGGACCAATCCTTTTTTTGATGCTGTACTGCCTTTCATCAGCAATTCTGTTTTCTGGGCGCCTCTCTACATTTTCATTGCTGTTTTCATTGCTTTGAATTTTGGTAAAAAAGGATTGTGGTGGAGCTTGCTTTTCATTTGCACTATTGCACTTACCGATATGATTGGAGCAAGGATTTTAAAGACAGCCGTTCACAGGCTTCGTCCCTGCCAGGATTCTGAATTTATGGTTTATGTACGATTGTTGCTGCAACAATGTTCCGGTAGTTACAGCTTTGTTTCCAATCATGCTGCCAATCATTTCGGAATGGCCAGTTTTGCCTTCTTAACGTTCAGAGGCATTTTTAAGAAATGGATGTACCTGGCTTTTGTATGGGCTTTCTTTATTTCTTATGCACAGGTGTATGTCGGGGTTCATTATCCGTTGGATGTACTGGGTGGTGCTTTGTTGGGTGTACTGATCGGAAGTATAACGGCACGGATATTTCATAAAAAATGGGGAAGCATTCAATTGGTTTGACACGAATTGAACTGAAAATAAAACAAACAATAGAGAAGAAGTAAATTGAAGACGAAAATGAGAAAGTGAAGACACTTGACAGTTCACAAAAATTTGTGTAATTCGTTTTCTGTTTGTGTACTAAAAAAATATAGATGGAGATTTTTATACTGCTGGGGTTAATTATTTTGAATGGGCTTTTTGTAATGTCGGAAATTGCTTTGGTCTCTGCACGTAAAGCAAGATTGGAAACTATGGCGGAGAAGGGAGATAAAAAAGCGGAAGCTGCATTAAAACTTTCCAATAATCCCGATCTCTTTTTGTCGGCAGCACAAATTGGCATCACCCTTATTGCTATTTTAACCGGCGTTTACTCCGGCGAACGTTTTGGAAAACAGCTGGCGCCTTACATTGCCCGCATTGATTTTTTGAGCGCATATTCATTGACCGTAGCTACGACTATTGTTGTTATCATTGTTACTTTTCTTTCTATTGTTTTTGGTGAACTGGTGCCCAAACGTATTGGGCTTTTGAATGCAGAAAGAATTGCCAAGATGGTAGCGGGACCTATGAGAAGCTTTGGCAAGGTGACACATCCCATTGTGTGGTTGCTTAATAAAACCAGCAATCTTTTCTTCACCATTTTTAATATCAAAAGAACAAAAGAAGAAACTGTAACCGAAGATGAGATCAAAGCTATTATTAATGAAGGAACGGAATCAGGAAGCATAGAAGAAGAAGAGAAAGAACTGATCGAGCGGATCTTTCATTTAGGCGACAGGAACATTACTTCTTTAATGACGCACCGTAGCGATGTGATTTGGTTTGATATTAATGACAATGAAGAGATCGTTCGCGATAAAATTGTGAAGGAGCCTCATTCGGTCTATCCCATTTGCGATGGCAGCATTGATAACATAAAAGGCATGGTGTCTATTAAGGACTTGTACATCATTGATGATTTTACAAAGTTCAAGGACGTAGTGCAAACTGCCTTGTTCGTTCCCGAAAACAATACCGCTTACCAGGTAATGGAACGTTTCAAGGAAACCAAACAAAGCTCCTGCTTTATTGTGGATGAATACGGAAGCCTCCAGGGAATGATCACACTCAACGATATTCTGGAAGCGATTGTTGGCGATATGCCGCAAACCGGTATTGAAGATTATGAAATCGTTGCCAGAGAAGACGGGAGCTTTTTAGTGGATGCGCAAATTCCATTTTATGATTTTCTCAGCTACTTTGATAAAGCTGATTGGGCCGGCGAAGAGGAACATTCATTTGATACCCTGGCCGGTTGCATTCTGCATGAACTGGAACGCATTCCTCAAACCGGCGACAAATTAAGCTGGAGAGGTTTTGATATTGAAGTGGTTGATATGGACAGTCACCGCATTGACAAAGTATTGGTAAAACCCAGTCAGGAAATCATTGATGAAATGGAAGAAGAATAAATTAGTGGATTTTATTTTTTCAACAATTCAGCCAGCTTCCTGAAACTTTCATAAGGACCTTTATTAACGAAAGCATTTACCAGCCAGCTTGGAAGACTACCGCCGGGATCAGCTTCAAACACATAAACAATATGCAACTTGTTAGGCGCAGGTACGGTAACCTGCCAGGTATTGGCAGAACGTGGTACCCTTACCCTGCCACTCATTGCAGAAAGATATTCAGGTTCACCTTGGGCAACAATATTCATAGAGCGACTGGCATCGTCTTTTTGAAATTTAATATGCACTACAGCATCGCGGTTTTGCATGGGCCATGGAAGTGAAGTTTCGGTGTAATAATAATATTCATAAAGGCTGATCCTTTTAATGATGTAAGCATTTTTTGTATTGTAGATCCAGTTTTTATGATTGTTTACATCATTAAGAATAGCCATTAGCTTATCAATAGTGCCGTCAACAGTGCATTCTACTTTAATGCGCTTGTAACTGGAATGAGACATATCGGATTTGTAAACCTGGATCCAATCTCCATCATTCACCAGACTCCAATCCTTCTGACCCATTGTAATGCCAGCTATCAGTAAGCTGGCCATCAGTAAGAAAATATGTGGAGTCCTGTATTTCATGACGTGCTTGTTAATCGGATATAAAGTTCTTATCCTTTCATTGCTTAAACATTGACTTACGACAATTCAAAAGCTGTCATTCGTCACTATTTGACCTGATATTTCCGGAAATAAAGAGAAAAAGATGAAGCAAAGCAGATAAGAACCTGCACGTCTTATTTGAAACTATTTATGAAGCAGAAGAAATAATTTTTAATCATCAGCAAGTTCAATCCAAACCGGCGCATGATCGCTTGTTTTTTCCCAGCCACGCACCTGTTTGTCAACACCGCCCCTAATCAGGCGTTTGGCAAGTTGCGGATTTAATAAAAAATGATCAATGCGCAACCCGGCATCACGGCCAAATGCATTGCGGAAATAATCCCAAAATGTATAGATCTTTTCATCGGGATACAATTTGCGAATAGCATCTGTCCAACCCTGCGCCACTAGTTTTTTAAATGCTTCCCGCGTTTCTGGACGGAACAAAGCATCATTCACCCAACGTTCCGGTTTATACACATCCATTTCGGTGGGCATTACATTAAAATCGCCGGTCAGCAAAACAGGTTTGTCTTCTTTTAAAAGCTTTGCCGCATGTTTATTGAGACGTTCGAACCAACTGAGTTTATAATCGAATTTAGGTCCCGGAGCAGGATTGCCGTTCGGCAAATAAAGACATCCAATAACAATATCATTCACCACAGCTTCCATATAACGGCTATGCACATCCTCAGCATCGCCGGGAAGCTCCCGCCTGATCTCTTTTGGTTCTTCTTTGCGTGAAAGGATAGCCACACCATTCCAACTTTTTTGTCCGTGCCAAATCGCCTGATAACCTGCATCCTTTATTGCTTCAATAGGAAATTTCTCCTGCGGCGCTTTTAATTCCTGCAGGCAAACCACATCGGGCATTGATTCTTTTAACCAACGAAGCAATACCGGCAATCTTCCATTGACACCATTAACGTTGTAAGTAGCAATTTTCATGAAAAGAGATTTGAAGAATAAATCTTAAGAGCGAAGCTAACTATAACTTGCTTTCCAATTCTTTCCCGCACTTGAAAAAACAGGCTTCCTTCTTTACAAGATTATCCTTTTAATTTGCTTTATAACTTTCCTGCACTCTACTTTTGCACCTTCAAAAAACACCCATGCAGCAATCTGTAAATGAAGAATTGAACATTCCTAAAAATGTAGCGGAAGGAACCATCTTCTCCATCCTGCTAACCATTAGTTTCTCTCATTTGCTGAACGATACTATTCAATCTTTAATTCCATCAATATATCCCCTGGTAAAAAGATCGTTTCATTTAAGCTTTGCGCAGGTTGGACTGATCACACTTACGTTTCAACTGGCTGCATCGCTGCTGCAACCTTTTGTTGGTTTTTATACCGACAAAAAACCGCAACCATTTTCATTGGCAACCGGCATGAGCTGTACGCTTGTAGGACTGGTATGCCTGGCCTTTGCTTCTAGTTTTTCGTGGCTTCTGATCTCTGTTGGATTGATTGGAGTTGGCTCCTCCGTTTTTCATCCCGAAGCATCGAAAGTGGCTTATATGGCTTCCGGCGGAAGACGCGGGTTGGCTCAATCCATTTTTCAGGTTGGCGGAAATGCAGGCAGTTCGATTGGTCCATTGTTAGCTGCACTCATTATTGTTCCATTCGGAAGAATCAGTGTTGCCTGGTTTTCTTTACTGGCTTTGCTTGCAATT
>JAICTW010000283.1 GCA_025936195.1 Flavisolibacter sp. | reverse complement strand
TCAACCGGAAAAAATTGTAGTTGCCAACTACGCCGAGTCCGGTGAAACCTTAAAAGCATTTAAAAGGGAAAATAGGTTGGAGAAAATATGGAGCATGGCAAAACCGGGCGACTATCTTTTCATTGAGTTTGCCCACAACGATCAAAAACCGGGAGGCAATCACCTTGATCCATTTACAACCTATCAACAAACATTGAAGGAGTGGATTGCTGAAGCAAGAAAAAGGAAAATGAACCCGGTGCTGGTTACATCAATGAACAGAAGAACATTTGATTCAACAGGCCACATCACCAATTCGCTTGGCGATTATCCTGAAGCCATGCGGCAAACAGGCAAAGAAGAAAATATTCCTGTGATTGATTTGAATGCCATGAGCAAAATTTTATACGAAGTCTGGGGGCCGGAAAAATCGTTGAAAGCTTTTGTCCACTTTCCGGCGAACACTTTTCCCAATCAAACAAAAGAACTAAAAGACAATACGCATTTTACCAACTACGGCGCTTATGAACTCGCAAAATGTATTGTGAATGGTATCAAGCAAAATATTCCTTCGCTGGCAAAATACCTGAGATCCAATTTACCCTCATTCAATCCTGCGCATCCCGATCCTTTTGAAAAATTCAGTTTGCCGGCAAGCTCTTTTATTGATTCAGCCAAACCCGATGGAAATTGATTGAAAATTTTTGTTCACGATAATCATGTTCAACATGAAGAATAAATTTCTTCTTACTGCAATCTTGTTTGCTTCGCTTTTAGTACATGCACAAATTGGAAAGCGATTTCCTTCTGAAAAGAAAATCGTAAAAGATCCTGTTACAGGAACGATGCTCACATTTTTAACGAGCAAGCCTTATGGCGATTCTAAAATTTATCAAACGCATGCGCAATGGACTTCCGATGGTCAATGGGTGATCTTTCGTTCAGGTCGTGCAAGAAATGAAGCGTTTGCCGTAAATGAAAAAACAGGGGACATTATTCAGATAACAGAAGGCGGTTATACCGGAATGCTTTGCATTGCACGAAAGGCAATGAAATTATACTTCATGCGTAACGCTGATTCAGCCAAAAGATTTGGTGGAGCCTTGCAGGTTGCCGTTGTTGATCTGGATAAAGTCTTCAACGATAGTAAAGCAGGAAAGATGCGGGCGGCTACATATTATCAGCATGTTTGCGGAACCATTCCTGCCGAGTTGGGCGCCGGCGGCGATATGGCACTCGATGCCAATGAAGATTTTGTTTATTTCCGTGTAGGCAAAACAGAAGCAGCAAAACATCTATCTCCCAATACAAAAATCGAAAGCAATTTTGGCCCGAGAAAAATGGGTGCTGGTCCTGCAGGATTAATGAGCATGAATGTGAATACCGGCGAATTGAAATATATTGTTTCTGTTCCTTTTCAAATTGGTCATGTGCAAACCAATCCATGGGTGCCGGGTGAAATTGTTTTTTGTTGGGAAACCGGTGGCAAATCACCACAACGCACCTGGTACGTGAAAGCAGATGGAACAGGTTTGCGTCCTTTATATCCTGAATCGGAATACGAATGGGTAACACATGAAGCCGTGATTACAAAAAATGAAGTGGCCTTTGCCATCATGGGCCATCGTAAAATTGGCGGCATTGATAGTACAGGCACAGATGTTAGTGGCGCTAATCCTGGCCAGGATGCTGCATGGGGCCCGTCAGGTACAAGAGAAAAACCAACAGGACTGGGCATTGTGAATTTGCGCACAAGAGAAATGCGCATCATTGCGCAAACGCCTTCCGGTAGCGGCTTATGGCATGTGAATGGTTCTGCCGATGGACGCTGGGCAGTGGGTGATGATTTTGCAAGAA
Source organism: Flavisolibacter sp. (assembly GCA_025936195.1). The sequence continues at coordinate 2,974 of JAICTW010000283.1, read as the reverse complement.
ATATTTATTTGATTGATCGCCACACAGGCGAAATGATGTTGTTATCAACCGGACATAAAGTAACGGCAGCCGATCACACACATCCAACTTTTAGTGCAGATGGAACAAGGATCGAAATACAATCGGCGATGTTATCAGATGATAACCGTTCGATGAATATTTGCATTATTCCGGTTCCGCAGGACTGGTTGAAAAGAACGTACAAATGATTTCAATCGTCAAAATGACGATTAATTTTCAGGACAGTTCAGGACACAAAATGCAGCCCTAAATCGGTAGCTTTATGCCTAAGCGTGTTATATGAAAAAATCCATTCTTTCTTTCTGCTTTGTTTGTTTCCTTTTTTCCTTTCTTTCTGCTTTAGCCCAGCCCGTAATGGAAACCGGCGGACAAAAAATGCCGGATGAATGGATCGATAAAACTACAGGACATAAAATAATCAAACTGACAAGGCGTGCAGGGAGCAACATGAGCTTTTATTTTCACAACAATCCTTTTGTTGAAAATAAGATGATTTTTTATGGAACCAATCCTTCAAATAGTTTGAAGAACGATTCTGTCAAACAGGAAATTTACAATGTCACTGCCGGCAATAAACAGATCTATAGTGTTGATCTCAATGCCTTGAAAGTTGACCAGATCACTTCTCAGCATTCGCCGATGAACGGCGAAATTGTTGCACCCAAAAATCATTTGGTTTATTATCAAATCAAAGACAGCGTTTTCTCTACCAACATTGATACAAAACAAACGAAGCTCGTTTATGTTTTCCCTACTGATTTCAGGGCAGGAATAACCACATTAAACGCTGATGAAACTTTATTAGCCGGCGCCTGGAGTAGTGATAAAGAAAAAGAGATCCTCAAAAACAATCCGAACAAGTCGAGTTACTTCAATTTAATTTACGAAGCAAAAGAACCACGAACACTCTTTACGGTCAATGTAAAAACAGGCGAGCTGAAAAAAATATTCACGGACAGTGCATGGTTAAATCATGTGCAGTTTTCACCAACCGATCCAAAACTATTAATGTTTTGTCACGAAGGCCCATGGCATAAAGTGGATCGCATCTGGACCATTAACATTAATACCAAAGAAGTGAAGTTGATGCACAAGCGGACAATGGATATGGAAATTGCGGGACACGAATGGTTTGAGCCGGATGGAAAAATTATCTGGTACGATCTGCAGCAACCACGTAGTGTTACCTTCTTTGTTGGCGGAACAAACGTTACAACCGGAGAAGAAAAAAAGTACAGCTTAACAAGAGATGAGTGGTCCGTTCATTTTAATATTTCAAAAGATGAAAAGTTATTTTGTGGCGATGGTGGTAATGAAGGACAGGTTGCCCATGCAAAAAATGGAATGTGGATTTATTTATTTAGGCCAAGTGGTGATAAATTCATTTCAGAGAAACTGGTGGATATGAAACATCACAATTATAGTTTGGAACCCAACGCTCATTTTTCTCCCGATGGAAAATGGATCATCTTCAGAGCAAATTTTGAAGGCACGGCTAACGTGTATGCGGTCAGGATTAAAAAAGAAGTTTGAAGTTTGAATAAAGATGACAGTTGCGTAAGATAAGAAAAGATGTGATTGAATGCGTTAAGCTCCGTAGGAGCAAAATTTTGGTAGAAGATACATTATTGGTATTCGCTTTCAAAGCTACATAGCAGCGGCATTTTGGAAACTATGAATTGAATGAATGATTGAAAACAATAGTGAGCTTCGCATGTGATGATAAGCGATAAGAACGTATAAGTGAGTGATGGCGCCTGCTGCGCCACAGGCTACAACAGGTGCATCATAGTAGCAATACAGATTGGTTCATAAAAAAACAAACAAAGAAGACAAACAAATAAAAACATAATCTTTTTATTAGCCGTTTGCTTCGCTTAGCCTTCTAAACCAAAATAATTTCTTACAATGTCGAAAAGACTTGCCTTCATTTTTGTTTTTGTTTCTTCATTTTCGGTTTCGTTTTCTCAATTGCAATGGCCTTCCATCACCAACACCACAAAACCGTGGACACGCTGGTGGTGGGAGGGAAGCGCCGTAACAAAAAAAGATCTCACCTGGAATTTGGAGCAACTGCAAAAGGCTGGATTGGGCGGAGTGGAGATCACGCCCATTTATGGAGTGCATGGTTACGAAAATCAGTTCATAAATTTTTTATCTCCGCAATGGATGGATGTATTCCTGCACACATTGAATGAATCAAAACGTTTGAGATTGGGAGTTGATCTGGCGAATGCAACAGGTTGGCCTTTTGGCGGTCCATGGGTTAAAGATGAAGACGCCAGCAAAACGGTTTATTACAAATCCTATTCGTTGAATGGCGGAGAACAATTAAGTGATTTGATCGTGTACAAACAGGAAGCATTGGTGCGAACTGCCAACAACAAGACAGCAAGCATTGATACGATCAAGCAACCGCCGTCCGCGAACAAAAATTTGCAAGCTTTGGCTTTGGACCAGATTGTTTATCCGGGAAATCTTCCTTTGCAAACTTTGATGGCATACCGTGATGATGGAACTGTTTTGGATCTGACATCAAAAGTGGAGAATGACAAATTAAATTGGACAGCGCCTTCAGGGAAATGGACGCTGTATGCTTTGTTTGTTGGACTGCACGGCAAAATGGTGGAACGTGCTGCTCCCGGCGGGGAAGGTTATGCTATTGATCATTTTTCTTCAAAAGCAGCGAGTGATTATTTCAAAAAATTTGATGAGGCATTTAAAGGATATGATATTTCTTATTTGCGTGCCTTCTTTAATGATTCGTATGAAGTGGATGATGCAAGAGGACAAGCCAACTGGACTCCGGATTTTTTTAATGAATTCAAAAAGCGAAGAGGGTACGATTTGAAAAATTATTTGCCTGCTTTGTTTCAAAAAGACAATGCGGAAAAAAATGCAAGAGTGTTGTATGATTATCGTGCAACGATAGATGAATTGCTGTTGGAGCATT
>JAICTW010000241.1 GCA_025936195.1 Flavisolibacter sp. | reverse complement strand
ATATTATACAATCGTTCCCTCTTCTGCATCATCCAACTTTATAACTTATTTCAATAAGGATTCGTTCAGTTTTGCAGTACGACCTATTGCGAACAAACAAGATCTGACTGTCAATATTATTCCTATCGCTTCTGCAAGGCCAGGCTTTTCTTCTTTTTACCGGATTCTCTGCAGAAATATTGGAACCACCAGTGTTTCATCGGGAGAGATTATTTTCAAAAATGATCCAAAGGTGAATTTTATTGGTGCGTCACCCTCCCCAAGCACTACAAACGGTAATACTTTTAAATGGGTTTATAATGATCTCGCACCCAATGATACTACATCTATTTTATTGCTTCTTCAAACCAGTGCGCCACCAACTGTAAATGTCGGTGATACTTTATCGTACATGGCAATTATAAATCCTGTTACAGCAGATGAAACGCCCTCAAACGATACAGCAATATTAAAGCAACGGGTGGTTGGTTCATTTGATCCGAATGATAAAACAGAAAATAACGGCGGCGTTATTTCATCCTCATTTATTGCCAACGGAGATTATTTACAGTACACCGTTCGTTTTCAAAATACCGGTGATGCTGATGCCATCAATGTTGTTGTAAGAGATACTTTAGGAAATAGAGTTGACCTCAGTACTTTGGAAGTTGTTACAGCAAGTCATCCGTACTCATTATCCATTGAAAACGGTAATCAGTTGGTTTGGACATTCAATAACATTATGCTTCCACCAAGTACAACAGATGAACCTGCAAGTCATGGTTATATTGTTTATCGCATTCGTCCAAAAAGTGATGTAGTTGTTGGAGAAACAATTCACAATACCGCATCAATTTATTTCGATTACAACTTACCAGTATTAACTAATGATGCGACAACCTTAGTTCAGGATAATTCCAGCGTTCTTCCCATTCAATTATTTAGTTTTACAGGACAGCTTAGCAACAATACCGTTCAATTAAACTGGAAAGCAAACAACGCCATTAATTTCAAGCAATTTGAAATTGAACGAAGCATTGATGGGGAAAATTTCAGCAGAATACAGAACGTTGCTTTTGATAATTTCATTTCTGATTATCGTGCACAGGATAACATTTCAACATTGCAATCGTCACACTTTTTTTATCGTTTGAAGCTGATTGATGCTAATGGAAAATATTCTTATAGCAGAATATTGGTTTTTAAAACTAACTCTGTTCAAAATACTTTTATGCTTTATCCAAATCCGGCAAAAGCAGAAATTTTTATCTCTCTATCTGCTGCTGACAATGGTAAAGCGCAAATAAAAATTTTTGACGCTACAGGTAAAACAATATCCGAGCTGGAAAAAAGAATTCAGAAAGGCAATAACATCCTTCCGGTAAATACTTCAAAGTTCAAAACAGGTAGTTATTTAATTCAAATTATTTTCAACAATGAATTGCAAACATCAAAATTCAGTTTAATAAATTAGAATAAGTTTAAGGCAAACTTTAAACTGACCCATTCCATTTGAATGGGTTTTTTATTTGTAAAAACTAGCACAATTGTTCCGGTTTTTAAATTCAGGCATTGCGTTTGTTAATAGCACAGCGTTCGATTCCCGTTTTTAAATCCGGCCGCTGAGGCTTATGGAAAACACCAATTGGGCATATTGGACATTGGGCTCCGATAGAGCCCTTTTTTGTGCACCGACCTCAGGATTAATCTATTGTTTTCTTTATGGAGTAGTTTTCAACGGATCATGAAAATTATAATACAATCCCACTATAGAACCCATAACCGTAAGCACGTAAAACAGCAAACTGATGATGACTCCTGTTTGCGGATCTAAATGAAAAAATCTTGCGCCTTCTACAAATACAAATTCTCTTGTGCCTAAACCACCACCCAATGAAATGGGCAAAACTGAGATTATTGCAGCTAGTAAAAAAATAAAGATCCATTCATGTTGTGATAAAGGAAGGTGGAGACTTACCATGATGAAATACACACAAACCACTTGAGAAAGCTGAACTGCTAATGCCCAAAGAAAAGTGGGAAAGAAACTTTGCAGAAAATCTTTAAACAGGAACCGGATGCCAAAATAAAACCCTGCAAAAGCTAAAACGGCAGCAGCAATCAGCAGCGCATCGTAATTATAATTGTTCAAAACAATTACACCATAAAGGCAAAGGATTACTCCCAGTGCAAGCACACCGCTGAACCTGTCCAGTAAAACCGCTGCTGATGTTTTTTTGTAAGAAGCGTTGTATCGGCGATTGAGCAAAACCACTTTGTAGGCATCGCCACTGATGGCGCCGGGAAGAAATAAATTATAGAACATTCCCAACCAGTACAATTTTATATTCTTCCATTCAGACAAATGCAGGTTGATGTTTCTGAAATAAATATTTAGCCGGAAAGCAGATAATAGTTTCGACAAAAGGAAAAACAGTAAAGCAATGAAAAGAAAAAACCAGTTGGCTTTTAAAAAAGCATGGAATGCTTTGCTGAAATCAATTTTTGTAGAAATGTACCAGAAGCAAAGAATGGTAATTCCAACCTTTACTATCAGTTTGAGAACACGATTTGCTTTTGATTCCTTTTTTTTAATTCCAACTTCTGCTTCCGGCATTGAACAAGTTTAAAGGCTGCAAATAAAACAAACTAAACTGTAAAGAATAACTTGAACTTGCCTTCTTGTATTATTTACAGAATACCAGCACATAAGTGTCAAACGAGTAACTGTAGTTCTTCCCAATTTTCTTAAAGAGCTCATAAACTCTTCATTTACGCTTAAGTTTCCCTGTTTTCTTCACAAAATTTGTTCTTCAAAGTTTTGCCAGTTTAAAGGCTACTCCTATCTTTGCGCTCCCAAATCCTAAAATTGGTTTTAGGAAAAAAGCTGGGATCGGCCGTATGTCACAGAGAATCAGAATCAAATTACAGTCTTACGATCACAACCTGGTTGATAAATCAGCTGAGAAAATCGTGAAAACTGTTCGCAGCACAGGCGCAGTAGTAACAGGACCTATTCCTCTTCCTACCCGTAAAAAGATCTTTACCGTTTTGCGTTCACCTCACGTGAACAAAAAAAGCCGCGAACAATTCCAGTTGGCTACACACAAACGCCTTTTGGACATCTACACTTCTTCTTCAAGAACTGTAGATGCGCTTTCAAAGCTGGATCTTCCTTCAGGTGTGGAAGTTGAGATTAAGGCATGACGATAGGTCCGCCAGGCGGATATAAATATTAGTTCTTATCAAATAGTTGTCATCTCTCAATGGCGCTGAAAGCGCCAAAAAAGAGCTCTGAATTTTAAACCTTCAGCAATGAAGGATAACATATAAACAAGCCCTTCGAGGTTTGTTTGTCACCGGTACTTCCCCAGACTTAATTGATCGGATCGGGAAAAGGTCGGATGATGAACCAGGATTGAAGACCTAATAATTCCACAGGTCTGTCTTGTATAACCTTGCGGGGAACAAACCGTAAGTAAAATGAAAGGAATTATTGGAAAAAAAATTGGGATGACCAGTATCTTCGATCCAAGTGGCAAGCAAACAGCTTGTACTATTATTGAAGCCGGTCCTTGCGTGGTAACGCAAGTAAAAACTCCGGATGTAGACGGATACTCTGCCCTCCAGGTCGCTTTTGGCGATAAAAACGAAAAGCACACCATCGGTGCTGAAAAAAATCACTTTGCAAAGGCTAACACTTCAGCCAAGAAAGTTGTAAAAGAATTCAGAAACTCTTCCCTCGAAAAAAATATTGGTGATACCATTACTGTTGACATTTTCGCTGAAGGTGATAAAGTAGAAGTAGTGGGTGTTACAAAAGGTAAAGGCTTCCAGGGTGTTGTTAAACGCCATGGCTTCCACGGTGTGGGTGAAGCTTCTCACGGTCAGCACGACCGCCAGAGAGCTCCGGGTTCTGTTGGTGGTTCTTCTTACCCTTCACGTGTATTCAAAGGAATGCGTATGGCAGGAAGAATGGGTACTGACAGGGTGAAAGTGAAAGGATTGAAAGTCGTTAAGATTTTTGCAGATAAAAATTACATTTTGGTAAGTGGTTCTGTTCCGGGACACAATGGTTCAATCGTTTTAATCCAAAAGTAGGGACACGCCGGCGGCATGTCCGCTGATTAAAAACATAAATTAATCATGCAAGTAAAAGTAGTAAACATAGAAGGTAAAGAAACAGGTAGAACTGTTGAACTCCCTGAAGAGATTTTTGGCATCGAGCCAAATGATCACGCTATTTACCTGTCAGTGAAACAATATCTCGCTGCACAGCGTCAGGGTACGCACAAAGTGAAAACCCGTGCTGAAGTTCAAGGCGCAAGCCGCAAGCTTCACCGCCAAAAAGGTACTGGTGGATCACGTAAGGGTAACATCCGTAACCCATTGTATAAAGGTGGTGGTACTGTGTTCGGACCCAAACCTCACAAATACGAAATCAAATTGAACCGTAAAGTGAAGGACCTGGCGAAGATGTCGGCACTGGCACACAAAGCAAAAGCCAACGCAATTGTTGTTGTAGAAGATGTAAATCTTGATGCTCCAAAAACAAAAACCTTCCAGGGTATTTTGAATAGCCTGAAAGTTGGTGAAAAGAAAATCATGTTCATTACACCTGAGTATAATGATAACGTTTATATCAGTTCACGCAATATTCCTTCTGTATTGGCAACCTTGCTAAGTGATGTAAATACTTACGATCTGGTTAATTCAGAAGCGTTGGTACTAACGGAAAGCGCAGCAAAGATTTTTGCAGGTGCAGAAGAAGCATAAACTCCACTGTCCTCCATCGAGGGCGGAGACTTAGGCCGGAGAAATTTCTGATAGCAATAAGTTCTTTAAAATAAAGTGATAATGATGTAACCGGCGATATGAATTTTGTTCATCGTCTGTTGTGTCACTCACTTGTACGTTCAGAGCAATACTGAACAAATAAAAAGATTGAAGCTTGAGTAATCAACTTCAAATTTCAAATAACAAATCTCAAATAGAAAGAAATGAAACTTTCTGAAGTATTGATAAAACCGATTTTAACCGAGAAAGCAAATGGCCAGCAAGAAAAATTGCGTCGCTATGCTTTTAAGGTTTCCCGTAAATCTAACAAGCTTGAAATTAAGAAAGCTGTGGAGGAATTTTACGGAGTAAGCGTAGTGGATGTAAATACTGCAGTTGTTCCAGGCAAAAACAAAACCCGTTATACAAAAAAAGGTTTTGTAAAAGGGCAGAAGCCTGCTTTCAAAAAGGCAATGGTTACTGTTGCTGAAGGTGAAACAATTGACCTGTATTCAAACATTTAATTCATTAACAAGTAAGGCGATCAACAGCCGCAAATGTTGAAAATGAAATAATCATGGCATTAAGAAAATT
>JAICTW010000383.1 GCA_025936195.1 Flavisolibacter sp. | reverse complement strand
TGAAAAGCAATTTCATTTATTGTATCACCCATCTTGGAAAAGACAGCATTACGCTGGGTACAACAAGAGGAGCATATATTTTTAACCGCACTGAAAATAATTTCAGTCTTTTACAAGGCATGCCTTTGAACATGTGGTACACTTCCATTGTAAAAGATGATGATGGAATTATTTGGGCAGGTACTTTTGGCAACGGCTTGAATTTCTTTAACACCACAACCCATCAATCTGGCAACTTCAGGCACAATGCTTCCGATAAAAACAGTTTGAGCAGCGACAGAGTGAACAGCATTTTCAAAGACAGTAAAGGAAATTTATGGCTGGCTACTGAAGGAGGACTTTCAAAATACAACAGGCACACCAATCATTTCAAAACCTTTACTACAAAAAATGGCTTTCCCAGCAATTTCATGCTGAGCATACTTGAAGATGAGAGAAACAATTTATGGATATCTACATCAAAGGGTTTGGTTTGTTTTAATCCCACCAATGAAAAACTGATTGTTTATACCATTGCGAACGGAACTTTAAATGACCAGTTCAATTTCAACTCAGCCTATAAAGATGCTGCCGGCAGGATGTATTTTGGAAGTGTAAAAGGAATGATCAGCTTTCGTCCTGCAAGTTTTACAACCAACATTTTTGTTCCACCGGTTTACATGACGGGATTCCAAATCTTTGACAAGGACATTGCTATTGCAGCAAAAGGCTCGCCACTGAACAGATCAATTATCTGCACCAATAAAATAACGCTTGCTTACGACCAGTCCACCTTCAATATCGGGTTTGCAGCCTTGAGTTATGCGGCACCAGAAATGTCGGAGTACTCCTATAAAATGGATGGACTGGATAAGGACTGGACCTATCTGAAAAAAAATCGCAAAGCTTATTTCACCGATCTTTCACCGGGCACTTATGTGTTTCGTGTTAAGGCTTCCAACAGCAGCGGATTGTGGACGCCGCAGGAAGCGCAATTAACCATCGAAATATTGCCGCCGTGGTGGGCCAGCGGATGGGCCTATTTCATCTATGTTTTGTTGGGATTGTCCATCATCTATTTTATTGTTCGCAATTATCACAAACGTGTGGAAGAAAAGAACCGTAGAAAATTTGAGCGGCTTGAAATTGCAAAGGAGAAAGAAATCTTCCAGGCCAAAATTGATTTCTTTACCAACGTAGCACACGAGATCAGAACGCCGCTTACTCTCATCAAAGCGCCGCTTGAAAAAATAATGAAGAAGGCAGAAGTTACTCCTGAAATCAGGAACAATCTTTCCATCATGGAACGGAACACCAACCGGCTGGTAGACCTTACCAATCAATTGCTGGACTTCAGGCAAACAGAAATAAAAAACTTTTCTCTCTCTTTTGTAAGAGCCAATATATCTGAATTACTTAAAGACGCGTATGCAAACTTCAAACCCCTTGCTGAAGAAAAAGGTCTTTACTTCAGATTGCATCTTCCAGCGGAAACTTTGTATGCTTCTATTGATTTGGATGCGTTCAATAAGATCATCAATAATTTATTCAGCAATGCCATAAAGTATGCAAGGAAAAAAACAGTAGTCACTCTGCTTCCCGTTCAATCAGGTGATGCGCAGTTTTCAGTTGAATTTACCAATGACGGATACCTTATCCCGGCAGAAATGAGCGAAAAAATATTTGAACCCTTCTTCCGGTTAAAGCAAACAGAAAAACAAAGAGGCACAGGTATTGGCCTGGCGCTGGCCCGCTCCTTAACACAATTGCATAAAGGAATATTGAAGCTTAAAGGATCTGAAAACAATTGTAATGTTTTTGTTCTTTCCCTGCCCTTGCACCAGGAAAATGAATTCACCATCATCATAGACAAGCCTCAACCACTGAGCAAAGCCCAAAATACAATTGATGAAACCAACGATATTATTAGTAGATGATAATGAAGAATTGCTTGAGTTCATTGCGGATGATCTCAGTGAAAAATACCAAGTGCTGAAAGCGACCGATGGCAATCAGGCGCTGGTGCTGCTTCAGGAGGAAGCCATACAGCTGGTTATCTCCGACGTAATGATGGAAGGCATGGATGGATTTGAATTGTGCAAAACCATTAAAGCAGGTTTCGATTACAGTCATATCCCGGTTATCCTTCTCACTGCTAAAAATACATTGCAGTCGAAAATTGAAGGATTGGAGTTAGGAGCAGACGCTTATATTGAAAAACCATTCTCACCTGAATTCTTACAGGTACAAATTGCCAACCTTATCAGCAACCGGAATAAGATCAAGGACTATTTTGCCAAATCACCATTGGTTCACATCAAAAGCATTGCCCATTCAAAATCCGATGAACTCTTTCTTGAGAAATTGAATGAAGCTATTTACAATAATCTTGAAGATGAAGAATTAGATGTGGAAAAGCTGGCCCGCATTATGAATGTAAGCCGCCCCACGCTGTACCGTAAAATCAAATCCATCTCCGATCTTTCCGCCAATGAATTGATCAATCTCACCCGCTTAAAAAAAGCTGCAGAACTGCTTGCAGAAGGAGATTACAAAATCTATGAAGTGGCCGGCATTGTCGGATACAGCTCGCAAACAAACTTCGGAAGAAACTTTCTGAAACAATTTGGAATGACACCTTCTGCTTACCAGGCAATGAAGCAAAATGAAAGACATGCCGATTGATCAGCAATTGCTTTGTTGCAACTAAACTGATTTAATAACTGTAAAAATTACATTTATAATATTAACTTCATCGTTTTGTTTACGATCATACAATCATGATTACGGAACAGTGATTCCTTTATAAAAACAAAACCCGTCATAACACAACCGCCATGATGAACTTAAAACAATTTGAAATTTGGTTTGTAACCGGCAGCCAGCATTTATATGGAGAAGAAACCCTGAAAAAAGTTTCCGAACATTCACAGCAGATCGCTTCGTTTTTAAACAACTCCGAAAAAATTCCTGCAACCCTTGTTTTTAAACCCACAGTAAAAACGCCGGAAGAAATTTATTCCATTTGCCAGGAAGCCAATGCCTCAAAAAATTGCATCGGCATCATTGCATGGATGCACACCTTCTCTCCTGCTAAAATGTGGATTAATGGATTAAAGATTTTGCAAAAGCCCATGCTGCATTTGCATACGCAATTCAATCGTGATATTCCATGGAACAGCATTGATATGGATTTCATGAACCTTAATCAATCGGCGCATGGCGACAGAGAATTTGGTTTTATGGTGAGCCGCATGCGATTGAACAGAAAAGTAATTACAGGACATTGGCAGAATGAAGAAGTTTTGAAAAAGATCGCCACATGGATCAGGGCCGCTGCGGCCTGGCAGGACTGGCAGGGTGCAAAGTTTGTTCGCTTTGGTGATAACATGAGGTATGTGGCCGTAACCGAAGGCGACAAAGTGGAAGCCGAATTGCAATTTGGTTATTCAGTAAATTATCATGGCATCGGCGATCTTGTACAGGTAATTAATAAAGTAAGCGATGCATCCATTGATGCTTTGGTGAAAGAATATGAAGAGCAATATCAATTATCTTCTGCCTTAAAAAAAGAACAAGGTTCTTCTCTGCGTGAAGCAGCAAAAATTGAAATTGGCCTTCGCGAATTTTTACAGCAGGGAAATTTCAAAGGCTTTGCAGATACGTTTGAAGATTTGCATGGCCTGGTCCAGTTACCAGGTATTGCCGTACAGCGCTTGATGAATGAGGGTTATGGTTTTGGTGCAGAAGGCGACTGGAAAACAGCAGCTCTTGTTCGTGCTATGAAAGTTATGGCCACCGGTTTGAAAGGCGGTAACTCTTTTATGGAAGACTACACTTATCATTTTGAACCCGGCAATGAAATGGTGCTTGGTGCACACATGCTTGAAATTTGCGAAAGCATTGCCGACGGAAAAGCCTCGTGTGAAATCCATCCTTTAGGTATTGGCGGAAAAGCAGATCCTGTTCGCCTGGTATTTAATGTTGCAGCCGGTTCTGCACTGAATGCATCGTTGATTGACATGGGT
>JAICTW010000240.1 GCA_025936195.1 Flavisolibacter sp. | reverse complement strand
TAATGCAATGAATACTCTTCGGGCTTGAAATCTTTTCCCGTACCATTGGCCAACAGCAGATGCATTTCTGCTGTTCGTACGCCAATCAAACTTGCCTGGTCTGCCGTGCGGCTTCCTAATAATTCCTGTGTTTCATTCGGCAATTCATAAAAGCCTGCAGGATCAACAAGACTTCCTTTTCTGTCGAACGGGTCCAGTGTTTCGCGGTTTCTTGCCATGATCCGTTCAATATAATTGCCGATGCGTTCCTTCATGTAAGATTCTCCATCACCATGATTTTCGATCAGCACCTGCAGCATGCCGAGGGCCACAACATCTTTTCCCGGATTCAGCCTGATAGCACCTAAAAATGCGGGCACATGCTGAAAATGGGCATCTTCCGATAAATAATAACTCATTTCCACATCAGGGTTGATGGACCGGTCCACCCTGCGGTACATTTTTAAAAAGAACCTGCTGTTGTACGTAATGGAAGTGTTATTGATATCGCCATTGTGCATGCGTGCAATGGGCTGAACATGTTGTTTCAGATAAGTGATCACTTCTTCTTTTGCCGCAAACTGAATGTGGTCATCTCCAACGGATAATTGCTTTCCTTCACCCAGTTGCCGCATCAAAAATTCCTGCACTTCGTACACATAATAAGCATCACATACAAGCGCAGGCCGGTTACGGATTTTCATTTGTGCAATAACCGATTCGGGACAACTCGCAGAAAGTTTTTCAACTGCATCGCCTGTTACACAAGTAATGGCAAGCTGGTAAGTTTCGGGCAAACCGCTTTCGTAATTCACGTCAATCAACAACAGGTAAACAGGTTTATTATTAACAGGAATTGTGACACATTTCTGGATATTCAGCGAATACACTTTTCTTCCTTTTCCTCTGAACCATATCCTTCTGAATAAATAGGCAGGAAGAATTTCATTTTCGAACTGCTCTCTGGTTTCTCCCTGCAAAATATTTTCCCATTCATTCAGTTCAAGAACAGGTAAAGCCGAAAATTGATTTTGTTCATGCTGGCTTTTATGCAGAACAAACCATTGGAAGGAGTGTGCACTGAGTGTAAAGAAATACGGTTCATCCTTGATTAATGGAAATGCATTTTTGCTGAAAATTTCAACAGGCACATAGCCGTTGAATGTACGCAAATCAATTTCCGCCGGCTGCGCATATTTGGAAAGATTGCAAATGATCAGAAGGGTTTCATCCTTATAGCTTCTTGTGAAAGCGAGAATTTTCGGATTGTCCACATGAAGGAATTTCATATCACCGCGACCAAAAGCTTTGTAATTTTTTCGCATGCTGATCATCCGCTTCATAAACCAAAAGAGTGAAGAAGTATTTTTTCTTTGCATTTCCACATTCACTGCTTCGTAATGATATTCCGGATCAATGATAACAGGCAAATACAATTGTTGCGGATTGGATTCCGAAAAACCTGCATTCCTGTCCGGCGACCATTGCATAGGTGTGCGAACGCCATCTCGATCACCGAGATAATAATTATCACCCATTCCAATTTCATCGCCATAATAAATTACGGGTGTTCCGGGCAACGAAAACAGCAGGGAGTTCATCAATTCGATCTTGCTGCGATTATCATCCATCAATGGCGCCAAACGATGACGAATGCCCAGGTTAATTCTTGCCTTCTGATCCTTTGCATAAGCTGCATACATGAAATCTCTTTCTTCATCTGTTACCATTTCCAAAGTCAGCTCATCATGATTGCGCAGGAAAATTGCCCATTGACAAACCTCAGGTATCGGTGGTGTTTGATCAAAAATATCAGTGATCGGATAACGGTCTTCCTGTTGAACGGCCATGAACATTCTGGGCATTACAGGAAAATGATAATTCATCTGGCACTCATCGCCATTGCCAAAATAAGAAGCAGCATCCTCGGGCCACATGTTCGCTTCCGCAAGGAATGCAGTGCCCGGATATTTTTCATCAATATGTTTACGCAAACGTTTTAAAAACGCATGTGTTTCCGGTAAGTTTTCTCCATTCGTTCCTTCACGTTCATACAAATAAGGAACGGCATCCAAACGAAAACCATCCACACCCATTTCGCACCAGTAATCAATGATCTTAAAAATTTCTTCCTGCACTAATGGATTATCGTAATTCAAATCGGGTTGATGAAAAAAGAAACGATGCCAGTAATATTGCTGCGCAACAGGGTCCCAGGTCCAGTTGGACGCTTCAAAATCCTGGAAGATAATGCGCACATCTTTGTATTGATTGGGATCGTCCGTCCACACGTAAAAATTTCTTTCTTCAGAATTTCTTGGAGCCGTTCTCGCCCTTTGAAACCAGGGATGTTGATCGGAAGTATGATTGATGACGAGTTCGGTGACTACTTTCAAATTTCTTTTATGTGCCTCATCCAATAACAGTCGAAATTCATCCAATGTTCCGTAACGTGGATTGATGGAATAATAATCGGCAATATCGTAACCATCATCCCGTAACGGCGAAGGATAAAAAGGAAGCAGCCAGATGGCGGACACACCAAGTTCCTGCAGATAGTCGAGTTTTTCCATTAGTCCTTTAAAATCGCCCATTCCATCTTTATTGCTGTCGCGAAAAGCTTTAATGTGGAGTTCGTAAATAATAGCGTCTTTGTACCAGTGCAGTTTATCATCAATTGAAGTGTGCTGAGCCATGATTAAGGACCATTTTATCGCTACAAATTAATAAAATATCATGCCTTGATGAAAAAGTGAAAGGTAGAAGGTTGAAGGCAGAAGGCATCGGTGTTAACTAATGATTGGTAAATTTTGATTTCCGGTTCCCGGTTGTTATTGAGTTTTTGGATAAGGAAATGAGAACGAAAGTTGAAGTGTTGAGCGAATTCGTTTCTATTCGATATTTCTGTTGTAATGGATAACAATTTTTTTTTGATTCTATCTGTATTACTACTATCTGACTGAAGTTGCGACGCTCCGTTCAGGGTTCTTATCTTTTATGAACACTTGCGACGTTCACTACTGTTTTCAGAAGTCCTTTTGTTGTTGGTTTAAACCTTACACTCTTCGTTTCCTGCGGAACTACTCAAACCCTAAACCTTCCACCTTTCGCCTTATTCGTATTTTTATCGCATGACCAGGTTGATCACCAACATCAAATTGCTTGTAAACACAAGAGGAGAAAATCATTTGCTGAGAGGAAAGGAATTAAGCCATTTACCTTGTATCGAAGATGCTTTTCTCATTATTGAAGATGATCGCATTGCTGAATACGGTGCAATGAAAGAGGTGAAGTTTCGTGTGGCTGATTTTACTTCTCACTTTGATGCAAAAGGAAAAATGATTTTGCCCTGTTGGTGCGACAGCCATACGCATTTGGTTTTTGCCGGAAGCCGCGAGAATGAATTTGTTGATAAGATCAAAGGCTTGTCCTATGCAGAAATTGCAGCACGAGGCGGGGGGATTTTAAATTCCGCAAAAAACTTAAATGCTACTTCAGAAGAGGAGTTGTATAAACAATCCTACAAACGATTGCAACAAGTGATAGCTTTAGGCACAGGCGCCATCGAAATCAAAAGCGGTTATGGATTATCTATTGAAGGCGAGGTCAAAATGCTTCGTGTGATCCAGCGATTGAAACGAAATTCAAAAATTCCCATCAAATCAACCTTTCTGGGTGCTCACACCGTTCCAATCGAATACAAAGAAAGCAGGCAAGCATATATTGATGTTATCATCAACGAAATGCTGCCCATCATTGCCAAAGAAAATCTTGCCGATTACATTGATGTGTTTTGCGAAGAAGGTTTTTACACGCTGCAGGAAACCGAACAAATTATCAGTGCAGGAAAATCCATCGGATTGAAACCAAAAATCCATGCGAACCAGTTATCGCTTTCCGGTGGCGTGCAAGCTGGAGTGAAAATGAATGCCATTTCTGTGGACCATTTGGAAAGTATGGATGACAATGCGATTAATGCGTTAGCCAATTCATCCACCATCGGGACACTATTGCCAACAGCGGCTTTTTTTCTTCGTATGCCCTTTCAGCCGGCCCGGCAATTAATTGGCAGCAATTGTGCCATTGCATTGGCCAGCGATTTTAATCCCGGCTCTTCTCCATCCGGCAATATGAATTTTGTGGTTTCTCTAAGTTGTATTCAAATGAAACTTCTTCCCGAAGAGGCGATCAATGCAGCTACCATCAACGGTGCTTACGCTATGGAATTACAAAATGAAGTGGGAAGCATCAGCGTTGGTAAAAAAGCAAACCTGATCCTTACCAAAGAAATTCCTTCATTGGCATATTTGCCGTACTCATTTGGAACCAATTTGATTGAAGGAGTAATGATCAACGGGCAATGGTCGGATTATTGATGGCATTCTTTACAAATTAAGAGACAAGTTTCATGGAAGCAGGTAAAACCAATAAGGCACAAAAAACAAGCAAGGCATCGGCAACAGACCACCTGGCTAATGAAAGAACATTTCTTGCATGGATCAGGACCAGCATTGCCATTACAGGACTTGGTTTTGTGGTGGTAAAATTTTCTTTATTCCTTCGCCAGATATCGCTTGCATTGGGAGAAAAGCTTGCTTTGCCCAATCATGGTTATTCATCCATTATTGGCGTTTCCCTGGTAATTATCGGTGCTGTTATGACGCTTCTTGCGTTTATCCGTTACCGCAATATTGAAAAGCATTTGCAGAACGGAACTTATTTTCCTTCCTTTTTCCTGTCGCTGCTTTTAACCGTAGCCATTGTAGCGATTAGTTTATTGCTGGTGCTGTATCTGCTTCCGAATATTTAGCTTTAGAAACAGTTCTCCTAATTTTGATCTATGAACCTCACCCATTTTAAAATTTATTCCAGGCAGGATATTCTTTCTTTGGTGCGACTGCGACGCTTCGAAACAAAATTGGGGGAACGGATAGGCACAGTTGTATATACTGATAATATTGTTGAATCTCTAACAGGTTTATCATCAAAATATGTTGTGTTTGGCATTCCTGAAGACATTGGCGTGCAGGCCAATTATGGAACTGCCGGCACCAGCTCGGCCTGGCTTTCTTTTCTGCAATCTTTTTTGAACATTCAAAGCAATGATTTTTTATTAGGAGAGGAGATTGCCCTTATTGGTCATTTTGATTTTGGTGACATTCAGTACCTCATTGATAAAAATGCACACGATATCGAAGAAAAAGTGGAAGCCTATCGCCGTGCAGTGACTACGATTGATGAAGAAGTGGAAGGCTTAACAAAGGCCATTGTTGCAGCAGGAAAAATTCCCATTGCTGTTGGTGGCGGTCATAATAATTCGTATCCGTTGCTAAAAGGTTCTGCTAAAGGCCTGCACCAGGCACAAAGAATTTCTTTGCCGCAAATCAATTGCATTAACC
>JAICTW010000745.1 GCA_025936195.1 Flavisolibacter sp. | reverse complement strand
TTAAAACATTTATTTTCAAAGAAGGTCATGGCATTGAATACAAGGCAGGACAGTATATGACCTTCATTCAAAGAAATGCAAACGAAGAGATCAGGCGATCGTACTCCATTGTTTCCGCTCCTTTATTGAATGAACCACTAACAATAGGCGTGAAGCGTGTAGAGAACGGAGCTTTTTCAAGAAGCCTGATTGATCACGCAAAAATCGGAGATGAGTTGATTACAATTGGCGCGGGTGGTTTGTTTACTTTGCCTGATGATACAGCAACTATTCAGCAAATCTTTTTTCTGGCAGCGGGAAGCGGTATCACTCCGGTTTATTCCTTGCTAAAAACAGTATTGCATTTTCATCCTCACATTCATGTGGTTTTGTTGTACAGCAATCCTTCTCTGCAAAAAACAATCTTTCGTTCTCAGCTAAATGAATTGAAAGAAACATTCGGCAAAAGATTTCATTTGCAATTTTTGTTCAGCAATGCAGCCGATTTATCAGTGGCAAGACTCAACCGCGAGCTGCTTGCTCAACTGGCAAAGGCACATTCCATTTGTAGTTTCGACAAAACTTTATTTTACATCTGCGGACCTGAAGCCTACATGCGCATGTGTACGTATACATTGCAGGAAGAAAAGGTTCCGAAAGAAAATATCCGCAAAGAAAACTTTATCATTTCTTCAAAGCGGTTACCAAAAAATGATCCGCCGGATAAACACACACATTTTGTTACCATTAAATACGGAGAAGAAAATTATCAATTGGAAGTTCCTTATCCCGAATCTATTTTGCAGGCTGCTAAAAAACAAAATCTTGCTTTGCCTTACAGTTGCGAAGTGGGAAGATGCGGTAATTGCACAGCAAAATGCATCAGCGGAAACGTGTGGCTCTCGTATAATGAAGTGCTTACTGAAAAAGATCTGCAAAACGGATTAACCTTAACCTGTACCGGTCATCCCGTAGGCGGCAATGTGATCCTGAAAATTCAGAACCTTAATTCCAGTTAAAATTATCGCGATCGAGTGTGTAGGGTTCGGACGGCCAGGAAGCAATTTCTTCACGCACTTCAGAAAATTGTTCTGATTCCAAATTCATTTCCCATGCGGTAAGTAATGTGTCCATAACGGAGGTTTTTTTGTACTGATACCTGGATTTCGTTTATTAAAGCTAACGAGCTTCTGATCAAAATAGTTGGTTTAACATTCATTTTTGTTCATCCGCAAATAACAAAAGATGAATGCCTTTTTTAAGCAGGTGAATTGAAAGAAAAACGACTGTTTTCCTATTGAACAGGCCGGTGAACAATTCTGTTGATAATTCGTAAGCAAACCAACGCTGGAATGGATTGCTTTTTGGACTTCACTGTTTATGAGGAAAATACTCCCGATTCAATTTAGTAAAACGGCAACTGATATTTTAAAGAAAGGTAAACGATCGTCAATGCCTGAAGATGTGGAACCCATGTTGGCAACATTGGTGAATGAAACTGTGAAAGAAGAAGGCTGGGTGTATGAAATGAAATGGGATGGCTATCGTGCTATCGCTTACATGCAAAATGGCAAGGTTGATATTTGTTCCCGCAACAATAAATCTTTCAATCAAAAATTTTATCCTTTGCACGAAGCTTTGCAGCAATGGAATATCAATGCAGTGTTGGATGGAGAAATTGTTGTGGTGAATGAGAGTGGAATTCCCGATTTTGGCGGATTGCAATTATGGCGCAGTGAAGCTGATGGACAATTGCTTTATTATTTGTTTGATATTTTGTGGCTGGAAGGATTTTCGGTGATGCATCTTCCCTTAGAAGAACGCAAGCAGCTTTTGAAATCTATTCTTCCAAAGAGCAATTCCCATCTACGCTTCAGTGAAATATTAAAAGATAGCGGAGAGGAGGCCTTCGCCATGGCAAAACAAC
>JAICTW010000585.1 GCA_025936195.1 Flavisolibacter sp. | reverse complement strand
TAGATACAAAAATGTAAGGATTTTGGTTATTGGTAAAAAAGTACAATTTTGTGGGTCAGAAAAACCAAACAATGGATAAAGACAAGAAGGAACCCGTGATATTGATCACAAATGATGATGGAATAACAGCGCCTGGAATTAGAAATTTAATAGAAGCCGTAAAAGATTTAGGAAAGGTGGTAGTAGTAGCGCCGGACAAACCACAATCCGGAATGGGCCATGCAATCACTATTGGCGTTCCGCTTCGATTACATAAAGTCAATTTCTTTGAAAATATTGAAGCCTATCAATGTACCGGCACACCGGTAGATTGCGTGAAGCTTGCGGTAGATAAAGTGCTTCATCATAAACCGGATATTTGTTTGAGTGGCATTAACCATGGAGCCAATCACAGTATTAATGTAATTTACTCCGGCACTATGTCGGCTGCCGTGGAAGCAGCTATTGAAAGCATTCCTTCTGTTGGATTTTCCTTATTGGATTATAGTTTGGAAGCCGATTTTACTGCATCAAGGAAATATGCAAGAATGATCGTGGAGCAAATGCTGAACTTTCCTCCTGATAAACATTGCGTACTTAATGTAAATATCCCCATTGCCACCGTTGATGAAATTCAGGGAATAAAAATTTGTCGCCAGGCGTATGCGAAATACGAGGAAGATTTCGTTGAAAGAGATGACCCCCATGGTCGCAAGTATTATTGGCTTACGGGTGAGTTTGTAAATTTTGACGAGGGCACGGATACAGATGTATGGGCTTTGGCTAACAAATACGTAAGTGTGGTTCCGGTGCAATTTGATTTAACTCATTATAAATTAAAACAGCAACTTGAAAAAAACTGGAACATTCTTTCTGGCAAAGGATAATTTAAAACTGGGTTTGCTCCTTGGGCTTATTGCACCATTGATCGTATTTCTTATTGTTTATTTAATACGATTCTCCGGCTGGACACTCGATGCCTTCATACAGCAATTCCTGAATCAAAAATCGTTGATCACTTTTTGGGGCGTCTGGTGTTTGGTGGGAAACATTGCTTTGTTCACTTATTACATTAACACGGCAAAAGACCAAACAGCCAAAGGCATTTTTGCCATAACAGTGGTTTACGGAATTGGAATTCTTCTTCTGAAACTTTTGATCTGATAGCTTCCTATCTTTAGCCGGATAATTTTTTCATGAAGTATTACATCATAGCAGGTGAAGCATCCGGTGATTTGCATGGCAGTAATTTAATTAAGGAATTAATAAAGCTTGATGCGCAGGCAAACATCCGCGCCTGGGGTGGCGATTTAATGAAAGCCGCAGGTGCAGAAATAGTGAAGCATTACCGCGACCTTGCCTTCATGGGTTTTGTTGAAGTGATCAAAAACCTTCCCACCATTTTAGACAATCTCAAATTCTGCAAAAAAGATATCCTTCAATTTCAACCCGATGTTTTGGTATTGATTGATTATCCCGGCTTCAATCTTCGCATTGCCAAATGGGCAAAGCAGCAGGGATTTAAAATCATCTATTACATTTCGCCGCAGGTTTGGGCATGGAAAGAAGGACGAGTGAAATCCATCAAACAGGTGGTTGATAAAATGCTGGTGATTCTTCCCTTTGAAGAAAAATTTTATCGGCAGTGGAATTATAAAGTGGAATACGTTGGCCATCCGTTGGTGCAGGTTATCAATGAGTTTTTAGAGACCCACCGGAAAGAAAAGTTATCCGAAAAACCAATTGTGGCTTTATTGCCGGGAAGCAGAAAACAGGAAGTAGCAAAAAAACTTCCCATCATGCTGGAAGCTTCGAAAAATTTTCCGGACTATCAATTTATTGTTGCCAAAGCGTCTTCTTTGGATGAAGAGTTTTATGCAGGATTGTTAGAAGCTTATCCCGAAGTTTCCTCTGTAAAAAATCAAACCTATAATTTATTGGCACAAGCCACTGCTGCATTGGTTACTTCAGGAACGGCCACATTAGAGACTGCTTTATTTGGTGTACCGCAGGTAGTTTGTTATAAAGGCTCGGCTATTTCTTACCAGATTGCCAAACGTTTGGTGAACATCAAATACATTTCACTGGTTAATTTGATAATGGACAAGCCGGTAGTAAAGGAACTCATACAAAATGATCTAACTGTAAACAATGTTGTAAATGAATTGGACAGTGTTCTTCACAACAACGAAAAAATTCAGCAGGTCAAAGAAGGTTATGCTGATCTAAAACATCTGCTTCAAAAAGAAAGCAATGCTTCTTCAAGAGCAGCGCAGCAGATCGTTGGCTTTTTGCAGGTTAATGTTTAAACAAAAGTTTAAAGGCAAGAATGATCAAACATAAAATGAACATGAAAATGCTGATGCGGTTAATACCGTGCATGTATTTTACGAAATTTGATTTAGGCCGGTCGGGATCGGGCTTTCTAATGTAGAGATATTCGGCCAGTTGCTTAAGTACACCCATAAAAAAACTGCATCGTAAAGATACAGTTTTCATATACAGAAGTCTCATTTTTAACTATGGCGCAGGACTGCGACGCACCTTATCCTGTTTCTTCAAAGCACCTCCTCTCAAGTTAAAACATTCAGGAGAGTTTTGCAGATAAACATCTTTCTTAGTGATTCTTTTTCTTTTTATTGAGTTGTTATCAGACCAGCCGCCGGCAGGATGAAGAACGTTTTCAAAATAAATAAAAAGGCTACGTAAATAATTCATTTTTTTCTTAGGATTTAGGGTTATTGGACTTAGTTTACTTGCTTGTGTTCAATCACAAATTTGTTAATTGTACACAGGACAAACATAACTATTTGAACGAATAAATCAAACTTTAAAACGAT
>JAICTW010000539.1 GCA_025936195.1 Flavisolibacter sp. | reverse complement strand
GGATCAACTCTTTCCAGTCCGTTGGCAATATTTCTTGCTATTACTTTTCCATTTAAAGGATCGAGCCAGTAATGCGGATTGCCATAAATATGAATATCACCCTCACCCCGGTTTGCAGATGTAGGAACCTGTAACAAACCTATGCCTACGGAAGCATCTACATATCCTTCCGACCCTTTTTGAATTTTTGGATTCCGGGAACTTGACAATAACTGCGGGGACCAACCGATCTCCAGGTCAAGCCCTACTGTTACAAACATATCTGCATTGCTCAGGTTAATTATATAACTTGGTTTGGGGTCTACAAAGTGAGGGTTCTGGTACCCGGTAGCTATTGCATTAACTGAAACTTTATTGCCGCCGATTAGTTCAGTAATGCTTCGAAGGTCGGTGGTGGTAGTTACTACTTTAATTGTTTTTGCATTCGCAAAGGCGAAAGTAAACAGCAGCAGCAAAATACACAGGGCTGATCTTTTTTTCATCTTATTATGTTTATCTATACAAATTTATTATTCTTAATACTGGTGTGCACCATGGGCACCTATTATAAATATCCAGCGCAGCCACGCCTGGTAAAATCTTTTGTTGACAGTATCGTCAGTGGTTTTTGCTTCCACTTCTATTTTAGAAAACTCGGTGGCATCCCACCCGGCTGTTAATGAATAGGCCTGTTCCTTTACAGATTTATTATATGGCTTCTGTCCATAATCATAGCGCCCTGTAAGAAACACCGTCTTCGCAACCTGGTACTCAAGGTATGAATATAATCCAAACGAATTAATTGCATTGCCGGGCATGTTATGATTGTTACTGTAATAGAACTCACTTTGCCAGGTAATGGAATGATATGTGTTCAACTGAACCGGTTTCCATTTGTAAGTTAAATCACCCGCAGCAATATTGGTCGTGCGTGCAGAATCATTGGGCCCTGATATTCCCGTTAGTCCCAGCTCCAAAGTGGCATTATCAGAAAGTGTAAAAGAATTTTTAAGGTGAGCAAGATATACCAAATGATTTCCTTCGCTCCTTGCAAAAGCGGGCGATTCCGAAAATCCTGAAGTGGTTTGGAACACAAGCTCCTGGTAAAATGATTTAACCGGAGTCAACCAGCTTAGTGATATGCCTTCATCATTTAATCCCTCCTCACCAAATAGATTTACATAGGCATTGGGCAAATCAATAAAAGGCAATGCATGCGGATGAGTAGGATTTATTCTGCCGACGGCTTCACGAAATTTCCCCACTTTCAGTTGCAGCTTTGCCGGTAAAGCAAGAGTGGTAAGGTATCCTTCTTCTACCGCTGCGCCGTATTTACCGGTTACCGGATCTCTTCCAAACGTGAGGAAAAAGTCTGCACGGATATAAGGATCTACAACAGCCTGCAACGAAACTTCTGTTTCATTCAGGTACATGTCAAAATTCTTTTTACCCCTGCTTATGTAGGATGACTGAAAATCTCCGATAACGCCAATGTCAGGGTTAAAACTAAGGCTGGAACGGGGTTGGGCTGGCGTTGGCTGCTCGAGTGCACTTGTCTGCATTTGCGCTTCCACTTGTTTTAGCAGCACAGAATCAGTTACAGAGCTGTCTGCAGGAACCTGTGCAACGGCTGTGATACTAATAAAGATTATTTGAAGAAAAAAAAGAGTAGTAAAAATATATCTCATCCCTGGTTTGAAATTAATTTTAAAAATTTTCACTTTGCTAATTCCTGCGAAAATTTTTGTTGACTTAAAACACAGGAACGGATGTACAAATTTATGAATAGTGTGGCTTTAAATACTTAATAAAATTGTTTTCCGTAAAATAGACGAACCTATGACAACTACCAATGGTGAGCGTTGGCCAGACGGCAGCCCTTACGAGTGGTTGATATGAGCTTGGGGAAAAGAAGGAAGAGTTATGGAGGCAGCAATATCCTGACACTAATATGATCAGCATTGGGCTGGCTTACACCAGCTTTAATGACTGTTGAAGATCATTTAAAAGATCGTCCACGTTTTCAATACCAACGGAATAACGAATTAATCCTTCGGGTATGCCTAACTGCCTGCGTTGTTCTTCCGTTAATTCCACGTGGCTTGTTGTGCGTGGCGGCCCGGCTAAAGTGCTTACTGAGCCTAAACTTGCTGCAAGATGAGCAAGCTTTAAAGCTGGTAAAAACTTCTTTACCGCAGGCCATCCATCTTTTAACGAGAAACTCATCATGCCGCCAAAGCCCCGCATTTGCCGTGCAGCAATGCTATGTCCTTTATGTGATTCAAGGCCCGGATAAAATACATCGCTTACTTTATCGTGCTGCTTTAAATAATTGGCGATTTTTAAAGCGGAAGCGTTTTGACGCTCAATTCTTAACTCGAGTGTTTTCATGCCACGGGCGATCATATAAGCCGGGTCTGCCTGTAGCGTTGCACCATTTATTTCGCGAAATTGAAATACTTCCTGTACCAGTTTTTTCGTTCCCGCCAGTAAGCCTCCCATTGCATCAGAATGGCCGCATAAATATTTGGTGGCGCTATGCAACACTAAATTGGCGCCCAACTGTAAAGGGCTTTGATTGATGGGCGTAGCAAAGGTATTATCCACCATCACGATGGCGCCCACTTTTTTGGCGGCTTTACTTAACCTTTCAATATCTATAATTTTTAAGGTTGGGTTGGTAGGTGTTTCAAGGTATACCACGTCGCAGCCCTTTAGTATAGCGGCTTCCAGCCCTTCATGATCCGTTGTGTCGCACAGCACTACGTCTACATTGTATTTTGGCAAAAAATCAAGAAAGAGTTTACTGGTGCCTCCATAAGAATCTTTTATCGAAACCACCTTTTTACCTGCGGTTAAAAAAGTAAACAGGCTGTTGCTGATGGCGGCCATGCCGGTTGCGAAAGAAGTGGCTGCTTCAGCATCTTCCAGTACACGAATTTTTTCTTCGAGGGCTGCTACTGTCGGGTTGGTATTGCGGCTATAAATATAACCTTCCTTGTTGCCTTTTGAAACCTCGTACCATTCATCTAAATCGGTATAAGAAAAAGCGACACTACTGACGATGGG
>JAICTW010000725.1 GCA_025936195.1 Flavisolibacter sp. | reverse complement strand
TTCCACAGCAACGGACATCAATAATAAATTAATAGCACTTGCGGCCGCGGCTACCGGAAAGGTCCGGCTGATTGACAATCTTATTCTAAATTAACAATCAACTTCACTCGCATCATTTAGCTTTGCACCCGCTATGAATATTTCAGTATTGAAATCGAAAGTTCACCGTGCCGTAATTACAGAGGCCAATCTCAATTATGTAGGCAGCTTAACATTGGATGAAGACCTGATGGATGCAGCCAATTTTATTGAGAATGAAAAAGTGCAAATTGTAAATGTGAACAATGGTGAACGCATCGAAACGTATTTGATCAAAGGCAAACGCGGCTCAGGTGTTTGTTGCCTGAACGGGCCGGCTGCACGCAAAGGCGCCAGCGGCGATGTGGTCATCATTATTTCTTATTGCACACTTTCATTTGAAGAAGCAAAAGCATTTAGACCCTGGTTAGTTTTTCCAAAGGAAAAGAACAGATTGTAAATGTAGACAGCAAAATTTTGCGCCTCTGCTCCGGTACATGATCAAGTCATTTTTACTTTGGCTATCTTCGAACTGAATGAAGAAACCGTTACTCACCATACTTCAGTACTTCTTTTTTCTGGGCATAGGAATTTTCTTTGTATGGCTCTCTATAAAGAATATCAATCACCAACAATGGCTTCAAATAAAAGATGCTGTTGACCGTGCCAAACACTGGCTTATCTTTCCAGCGTTTCTGCTTTTGTTCCTTGCTCATTACAGTCGTGCCATGCGATGGAAAATATTAATGGAGCCATTAGGCTATTACCCCAGCAATTTCAACACATTCGCTGCGGTTATGATCGGTTATTTGGTGAATGCTGGTGTTCCCCGCCTGGGCGAAGTAGTGAAATGTACACTGCTTGCACGTTATGAAAAGGTAAGAGCAGATAAATTAGTGGGCACTATTGTAATGGAAAGAGCTGTAGACGTAATTTGTTTGCTGGTCGTTTTCGTTGCGGCGCTTGTTTTCCAGGGAGGTTTCATTGGCGAACATGTTTCCGATAAATTTTCCACTTTCTTTAAGGACAACACCGGACACACGTCCATACGAAAAGTGATCATACTGGGTTCATCGCTGATTGTTTTTGTTATTCTTATTTATTTTTTACTGAAAAGGTTTGGACATATTGATGCCGTAGGCAAGATCAAAAATGTATTGCAGGGAATTTTACACGGACTGAATAGTATCCGCTTAGTAAAACATAAAGGCATGTTCCTTTTTTGGACCGGATTTATGTGGGCCATGTACCTGGCAGGTACCACCATTGGTATCTACGCTTTTCAGGAAACAGCACATCTTGGTGTTGGTGGTGGATTAACAACGCTTGCTTTTGGGAGCATCGGAATGATTGTAGCGCCGGGTGGAATTGGCGCCTATGCCTGGATCGTTTCCAACTTAATGGGTTGGTATGGTTTGGATGAGAATACGATCGGCAATGCATTGGGCTGGTTGTTATGGTCTGTTCAAACACTGATCATTTTGATCGGCGGAATGATCTGTTTTGCATTTTTATCCTATCACAATAAAAGAAGAGGACTTGCGGCCCGGAAACAGTATCCACAGCAAAATATTGACCCTGCCTGATCTTCAAAAAAGATTGGCTCAATGGCGGGTAACTGGCAAAACCATTGTTTTTACCAATGGTTGTTTTGATATTTTACACGCCGGCCATATTGCATCGCTTACGGAAGCAGCACAACAAGGCGATATTTTGATTGTCGGTTTGAATGCAGATGCTTCTATAAAAAATTTGAAAGGACCCGGTCGCCCGGTTAACGATGAAAATTCAAGAGCCTTATTGCTGGCATCATTGGTTATGGTAGATGCTGTTGTTTTATTTTCAGAGCCCACTCCTCTTGAATTAATTCTTGCCATTAAACCTGATGTATTGGTGAAAGGCGGTGATTACAAAATTGAAGATATTGCCGGCGCCAAAGAAGTTTTGAGCTGGGGAGGAAAGGTCATCATCAATCCAATTGTGGAAGGCTTTTCCACTACT
>JAICTW010000190.1 GCA_025936195.1 Flavisolibacter sp. | reverse complement strand
CTTTTCTTCCACAACAGGAAATCCGCACGTGGTCCTGGAACAGCTACATGCAGGCTTTTGGTGGAGCATTGTTTTGTTGCTGCTGGGAATACTTTTCCTTGCGCTTCATTGGCCGGGCAAACCTACCACTCTTGATGATAAGGATAACCGCATTTTATCGCACGACAGAGAAACGAAAATTTAGTGCCCGTACTCATGTGCCGGTGAATTCCCAAACTTACGGGAGAAGCTCGCCGTTATTGCCTAATTCAATAAGTACAAAACCCTTAATGTAATTCTAAGGTGGGATCAATCGTTTTACCTATAAATACACATACAATTTTATCGGGTTTGTCTCTGCATTTTTCGAGAATTCTCCTGCAAGAAAGCTGTCAGCTTTTCGACGTTTAAGTAAAGCGAATTTCTATCTACCGAAACTTTTTAAGTTCTTCTTTTATAAAAATTTCGGAAATTGAGCGACAGCATTGTACAGCTGCCTAATAGTCAACAACAGTTTTTAAATCAGAAAGCCAAAACTTAGAACTTCGGCTAATCGTGTACCATCAAAGTTTTGACTGCTAGTTTTTGTTTACTTTGGTTATCATTGAATTTATTTCTGTCCAATTCATGCTTTCCATAACAAGATTTACCTTATCCCGCCTGCCTTCAATATGAATAGAGAGATTTTGCAGCACATCGCACTTGATATTTTTTAAAGAGCCTAAAGTAGCTACAGATGAAGTAAACAATTTTTCAAACATCGGCCTCCAATTGTTGTATGAATCTTTTGGTTGATAATTACCAAACAAAATCGTTGCTATCGAAGCAGGGCTGTTAAAGAAATATCCTTTGTAATTAAAACCATAAGCATGTTCGTCAGGAGTTTTTCTGTTTACAAGAAGACCTGCATAAGACGCTTCGGGAATCTGCAATGAATATTGCGGAACGATTGAGTGTTGCCCGCCATCCTCCATTCCTGTTGTCACATGGTACGGATTAACTCCAAAATGTATCAGCACAATTGAACTTTCTGCAAAGAGTGCATTGTACGTTGTCTGCTTATTAATAATACTATTGCCAAATTGATTGGCAGAAGAGTATACTTCTATTTGCCTGTTCTGATATTTTTTTATGAAGGCATTAGATTTGTCTGCATAAAATTTCTCCATCCGCTCATGCTCCTGCAGCGCAGTTTTATTGTTCCTTTTCAAATCCTGCAAATACTGTTGTTCATGTTCCTGAGTGTATTTAGTGCGGAGTTGAGTGTAATAATTTGCAGAATCAAAATAGGCCTTTAGTATAGGATCATCATCGGCATTTTTTGTAGTAGATGCATATTGGTTTCCTTCCTTTTCTGCTTGCTGCAAAAAATCTTCTTTCCATTTTCTCCACTGCATCAGCGAATCTTTGTTGACAATAATGATGAAAGCAAGATCATCCCACACCGGCGGACGCTTTTCGTAAGGAGCAGCTTCCCAGTTGGCAAAGCTGATGAATTGAAAAGGCGGCCCGTCAAAATATTCATCTGTTAGCTGATATACCTGCCATCCATTTTGCCTTGCCGCTTTTTGCAAGAGATCAGTGAGCTGATTACGAATTTTTCTTTGAAAGGCAAGGCCTTGTTCAATAGCTCCGTTCTTAATTCTTATGGGCCATTCATCGGCTCCTGAAATAGCAGATGAATTTGGACAAGGCGCAGGTGAATAAGAACAGGAACGATCCTGGCTGTTCGCACAATATGCGAAAAGAATAAAAATGACTGCAGGCAATTTTAATAAAAATTCCTTCATGCTAGTTTTAATTGCAAGGCACCGGCACATGACCATTTTGAGTGTTAACCACATTTGCATATTCCTTAGCAGATTTCGTTAACCATTGGTCTGTTATTCCCAAAACAGGCGTGAGAGAAGACATTGCCTGACGTTGTATCCCACTTACCTGAGTTTTAAGGGCTGGGACAGGAACGGCATCTCCATAATTTGTATCAGCTTCAACCTTGTCAATGATTGCCATTTGCTCTTCCATTTTTGGAAGATAGCTCTGTACTAACCCATTTGCTTTTTGAAGGTATTTATCGGTTAGGCCCAGGCGTTTTTGATAATAATCTAAGTATACTTGCATTACACAGCCACACCTCGGCAAAGCCAAATCTGCTCCCTGCACTTTATATTCCACACAATTATTTTTTACCTCACCAAGCATTTTCATCTGCTGGTCATATTCTCCGCCAAGGTTTGCCGCTTTAGTGGCTAACTCACCTGTTAATACCGACAATTTACTTGCAGCAGTTTGTCCTGTTCCCACTTCCTTCATTAATGGAACTGTATTTGCAGAAGGCGGAGTAGCCTGATGTTGATTACTCCGGCTCATTTGTTTGAGTTCATCAGGACTCATATTCTTCATTTGAGTTGCATTTTGCACCATTTGATTGATCTGATCCTGCGATGGCACAGAAGCATTGCTGTAAGAATTTGTCATTGTAGAATTGACGGCTTCCTTCATATACTTTTCCATATCATTCTGAATACTGCTAATAGCTGCACCAGAATTTTTGATAGCAACCACACCATCGCTGCTTGAATCAATCGTACAGGTTTTAAAACTTTTTACAGAACTATCAAGCGATGGTATCCTTTTTAAATAATCACTTACCTGGATGGGCAAAGCTTTTTGCGCAAAGGATGTATTTGCTACAGATAAAAAAATAATCGCAGCAATAAATTTGATTTTCATTTGAATGAGTTTTTGATTTTTAGAAATCGGATCTGTAACCCCGGCTTTCATTGGCTCAATTTTTCTGCTTTAATTACAATGCTTCCTTTCAAAGCCCCACCCACATTTCCTTCCTGTAAAATATTTAATGGCGTTGCTGATTGGTCGTTGAAAGTTCCGGTGAGTTGAAGAAGGTTTCCCATAATAGAAGGTGTGTTCTTCATTGGAGGAACACCATACGCCGACGGGTTAGATTGCGTTCCTCTCATTCCTTCAACAAAAGCACTGTCGGCCTTTGAATGTTGCCCTGATGTCTTACTCATTTTTTGAAACAAATCTCCTCTGCCACGTTCTTCCATTATTTTTTGCAATTTCAACATGTCGGCCTTCCCCTGGGGAGTATGCCAGTAATTAGCGTCCTTCGCATGCGATTGTATTTGTTTCACTTCAGCCAGCTCAATCATTTCCGGTGCTTCACTTTTTTTAGCAACATTCACTTCAATATCATAAAAAAGGTTTTGAACAAGATGTGAAGTCATCCCTGGAAAATCGTGAACGCCATCAGGAGTTTGATAAGGTTCACTGCTGTTCTTTCCATTTTCAGAAGGAGAAAAAGTATCGAAAGAAATTTTAGTCTGAACAGCTCCCGGCTTGCGAATGTTGCCAATATTGAGAGTGAAGGGAATAGAATAGTCATACTGACCAACAAGCTTCATATGTGCAGTAGATGCGGACAATACATGCACAGGCATATTTCTTGTTCCATCAACAGCCTTTAATTGAAATGTTCCATCTGTATAAGATATCAGCTTGGTAATCACTTCTCCTTTCAATTGCCAGTGAAGTCCGTCTGCTCCGGTAATATCCACATCCATTGTTAGTTTATACGTTTCATTACCAACCTGTATTTTCAATTCATCGCCACAACGCAAAACATGATAGCCCGGTTTTCCATTGATAGCAGTGTAAGTGAAATCAGGAAAAACAGTTGTTTCACCTTCATTCTTTGCAGTAAAAATCAAAACTGCTTCACCGGAACTATTTGTGCGTATGTTGGGATTATTAACAATACCAACTTTCGGTCTGCCAAGCTTTACATTCAATTGCTGATTTGGTGTAGGTTTTTCATCAGCACAATCAAAAATTTTGATGTGAACATGGGTCGTTTCACCAACATTCAATTTTGTTTTATCGGCAGTTGCTTTGAATTTTAGTCCTATCCATTTTATACCCCCTGATTCATCGCGTATTTTCTTTTGATAATCGCGAAGCTTATCCAGCACAGGAGAAAATGAACCAACGGCATCATCTATCAAATCATCTACCTTGCCAAGGTCAGTAGTTGTTCTTCTAATGGTAGTGACCAATGCATGCGTGTATGCATCGTAAATTTTTACGGAAACGCTATACGTGTAATTGGGAGCAGTTCCACTTCTCGAAACTTCAGCATAGCTGGTAAAATCAATATCTCCTTCGGAACCTCCTCCATTGTCCGGTGGTAATTCGTACGTTTTACCTTGTTTGGTACCAGGACGCAGATTTTGATATACTTGAAATTGATCCGATTGTTGTTTTACGTAATCCCCTCCCAGCCACTGTCCTGAATTTTGTGCTTCAGTGTACTTTCCGCCCTCAACTGCATCTAAATTACTATCCGCAGGAAAGTCTATTTTGGTATCGTACACATAAAGCTTTACCGGAGGGCAATTGCATTTACCCTGTGCTTTCATGTCAAGAATAGAGAGCATTAAAACGAAAACAGCAGAAAATTTTTTCAAAAACATTTGAATTAAAATCTAAGATGTTCCGGAGATGATTACATTTTCACAAACTCTACTCTTCTATTGTTTGCCTTTCCTTCAGGTGTATCATTTTTATCAATCGGTTTTGTATCACCTAAACCTTTTGTTGTTAATCTCGATTCATCAATGCCCATGCTTACCAGTTGTGTTTTCACTGCATCGGCTCTTTGTTGTGAAAGTGTGAGATTACGAGCAGGAGTTCCGGTGTTGTCTGTGTGCCCATCAATTTCATATTTGAGAGAAGAATTTTTTTGAAGCACGTTGAAGATTTGATTGATGGTGCCCATAGATTCCGGTTTGATGGTAGCCTTATCAACATCAAACAAAATTCCGTGTGTTACAATCTTTGCATCTGTTGTTGCCTGTTTGTAAATATCAATCCCGCCGGCAGCAATACGAATATTTTTGATGTAGGAGTTTTCATAACCACTTACGTTGAACGTAACATTATTGGCTTTGCCTTCGAGATTGTTTACATTCAACACGCGATATTGATCTATATAAACCTTACCTACATTTTTATTTACAGCAATCGCAAGGTGATGCCATTCCATTGGATGCTTCCCGGTCAGGTCTAATCCTTCGGGAATATGGGAATTCAATGTCCATTCTATATCGTCGCTTCTAAATTGAACCCCAGGAATAATCCCTTGGCCGCCGGAATAATAAACTCTATGTCCAAAGTCAACATTGATATGCGCTAATCCAAACCTTTCATTTTTAAAATCAAATTCAATGGTAAATTGATCAGGCATGTAGTTTTGATTTGTCATTCGTGCCGTAAACGTTGTAGTTGCACCTTTCGAAACATGAATAACATTTTCTCCATTATCGGCTTGAACATCCAACTGGCCTTCGATTAGGGTAAACTGCGAAGGAATTTCTCCAGTTTGTTCATCAGCCAAGTTGGACTGAAAAATGATTTTATCGCCTGGAACGAAATCATAGTTTTTGTAAGTAATAAGTGTTGGAGCTTTTGATTCGCTGTTACCGTCATTATTGTTTACGGTTGTTTCGTTAGCTGTGTTAACCGCAGCTTTAGTATTGGTCGCAACCCCTTTATTGTTTGAAGAAGTATTTTGTTTCGACGGATCGATTTGATCTAATCCTTTATCAATGGCTTTGTTTTCATTGTTATCAACCCTTTGTTCTGTTTTTGATTTTACTTTTTTCTTGAGTTTATCCAGCATGCTTTGGGCTGATACGGGATTATTAAGGGCAAGGAAAAAAATACTGAAGCCTACAATGCAGAGCAGCTTTTTCATAACAAGTTTTTTACTGCTCAAAAGAAAGCAACCTTGTTATGCAAGACAATCGGATAAAAATCTGATTTTATTGTAATTAATTTTTCAGAACCCTGGCCACGGCCTGTGCCTTGGTATTTACGTGAAGCTTTTGATAGATGTTGCAGATGTGGGTTCGGACAGTGCTGATACTGACACAATATTTATCAGCTATTTTTTTATAGCTCAATCCATCAACCAATGCATACAAAATTTCTTTTTCTCTTACGGTGAGTTCATAATCCTGTACGGGATTGTGATT
>JAICTW010000642.1 GCA_025936195.1 Flavisolibacter sp. | reverse complement strand
TGGGCTTTTAAAATTTATGGCGATAAGGGAACACTTGCCTGCGATGTGTGGAAGTATGATTTTACACCTGTCGGCGATGGCAAAAAACTACACGGCGATCTCTTGTGGGAGAAAGAAAAATATCCTGAAGACCTGACAGAACCGAATATAGAACTGCATGTTGCCTCTGCTACACGCCGACACATGCTTAATTTTATTGAAGCGATAGATAAAGGCATACGCCCTGTTGCCGATATCGAACAGGGGCATACTTCTACTGCAAGCTGCATTATTGCCAACCTTGCCAGGCAATTGCAAAGGCCATTAAGCTACGACCACGTAAAACGCATTATTACCGGCGATGAAGAAGCCACCAAACTGTTGCAAAGGCAATACCGCTCGCCATGGCAGCATCCTTTACCGGGGAACGTTTAAGGCAAAGCCATAGCTGGCGCGTGGCAAAGTGAATACTCTTTATCGACGCGCCAGCATGAAAAAGAAATTACTTCAACGATTGAAGAATTAGCAATTGATTGGTTGCTTGCTTACAGCCCTTCAGGCAAAGGATTTCTTACACTGGAAAGATTGATGAAAACACAAAATTTCATCTAGGCGATTTTAAAAACACCCTACCGAGATTTACGGAAGAAGTCCGCAAAGCAAATGCATCTCTGTGAGATATAATCAATGAAATTGATCAACAAAAAATGCAACAACTGCACAAATTGCTTCGCTTGAGTGCTCGCTCAAAAGCCGAGGATTGTATGTCGTGGCTTCATAAGGTGTTTATTAATTGAATATGCTGTGAAAAACTAACCGTACAGGAATTCTTGCTTGCCTGTTGGCGACAGAGATCCGTCATTATTGCTTCGTTAGTTTATGGTCTAAAAAGTGATTCTTCAATTTGCCCCATTCAGATCTTAAAATACTGTAGTAAACCGTATTTCGTCTAAAACCGTCGTACATTAAAGTATGTCGTCTTAATATCCCTTCAAATTGTCCGCCTATCTTTTCTATTGCCTTTCTTGAAGCCGAATTTCTTTCGTCTGTTTTAAACTCAACTCTTTCCGCTTCTAAATTGTCAAATGCGTATTGCAACAATAAATATTTACAATTCCGGTTTAACCCTGTTCTTTGAAATTCTTTGCCATACCAGGTTGCTCCTATTTCAAGCCTGTCATCCGGATTTGAAATATTTAAAAAAGCGGTACTGCCTGCATAGGCATTTTGTATCTTGTCAAAAACAATAAATGTATATCGGCTTTTGTTTAGCGTGTTATCGACAGCTTTATCAATGTATTCTTTTAGCAAGCTCTTTGTGTAAATAGGTACAGGCGAAAATTGTAACAGGTCTTTGTCTTTAATCGCTATAGCCAGCAGGTTATCTATGTCCGCTTTATTAATAGGCCTAAGCAGTGCAAAATTATTTTCGAGTATTATTTCTTCATCAAAGGAAAAGTTCATTCTAGTATATGTTTTATTGTTGCTATAATGGATTAATTGTTGATCAATATGAATAAAGTTAGTAATTGAAAAAGTCAGACCATCAGATTAATTTATTTGCCGATCTCCTGATTGCCTTCATGCTTGATAAAAAATTTGTACTTAATTCCTTTAACCTGTAGTTCAGATTTCCTTTATCTTTAACTTTCAACTTTAACAAAAATAACAATGGCTACCAGGAGAAAATTTATTCAACGCTCAGGCACTTTCGCTTTAGGAAGTTTGCTGATTCCACAGTTAGGAAAATCAATTTTATTTTCAAAGATAAAAAATCATCCTCCCATTGGTCTTCAACTATACACACTGGGCAACCTGATGACAACGGATACTAAAGAAACCTTAGAAAAACTTGCGGCCATCGGCTACAAAGAAGTGGAAAGTGCCGGATCTCAAAAGGGAAATTTTTATGGCTATAAGCCGAAGGAGTTGGCAGCTATGATAAAAGACGCAGGTATGCATTGGCGATCTGCACACATTGGTGGTGCATCCTCTAAAAGAGGTGACACCATGAGAATAGCTAAAAATGCCGCAGACTCAGCACGCATAGAAAAGTATATGGCACAAATGAAGAATGCTCCAAAACCGCTAAACCTGGCGGATAACTACCAGGAGCTTGCTGACGATGCTGCAGAAGGCGGATTAAGTTATTTGGTTTGTTCAAGTATTCCGGTTGGTACTTTAGATGAAATAAAAAAGGCCGCAGAGATTTTCTCCAAAAGTGGCGAAGCGTGCAAAAAGAATGGTATTCAGTTTGCCTATCACAATCACGTTTCAGAATTTAATGAAGTAGAAGGCCATCGTCCTTTCGATTATATTCTGAATAATACCGATAAGGATTTAGTAAAAATGGAACTGGATCTCGGCTGGGCTACCAAGGCTAAGCAAGACCCTGTCGCATTATTTAAACTGCATCCCGGCCGCTTCCCGCTATGGCATGTAAAAGACCTGGATAAAACAACCATGCAACCTACAGAAGTTGGAGCTGGTTATGTAGATTTCAAACGCATTTTCAACAATGCAAAAGAATCTGGAATGAAATATTTTTTCGTGGAGCAGGATGGGGCACCGCATCCCTTAGAGGA
>JAICTW010000528.1 GCA_025936195.1 Flavisolibacter sp. | reverse complement strand
CCAGAAGCTGGTCATAATACCGGCAATTTTTCCGCCGATGGAAGTTGACAAAAACCATCCGCCCATTAGTAAGGCAGTCAGTCGTGCCGGCGCCAGTTTGGAAACCAGGGAAAGACCAATCGGACTTAAGAAAATTTCACTCACCGTAAAAACGCCATAAGTAAGCCATAACCATATCGGCGAAGCTTTATTGGTATAGATCGAAGGCACTGACATCACGGCAAACACCATCACCAATGCCGACAAACCGCAAATGAATAAAGCCATTCCAAACTTAGAAGCAGTGGTAGGCTCCTTGCCTTTTGTTCGCAGGAAAGAAAACAATGGAACAAAAATCAATGTCAGCACTACAATGAACAAAGGATTGATGGACTGGAACAATTCTGTGTTGGCAAGTTTTATGTCCTTACCACCGGGACGTTCATCAGGCGGCACATTGTTGAAGTAGGGGTCAGGGCCCTGAACTTTCACAATCTTGGTGGCTGTATCTACGCGATTACCATTTGCAGTAATGCCAAACAAAGTTTTCACCGTATCAGCTTTAGCTCCTTCGTGTTTGATCTCTGTTACGGAATCCAAACGCACAATCGGACTTACATCTTTTACTTCAACTAATTGTCCATCCACTTTATCCACCCATCGTGGTTTATCATTAACGGTTTGAAGAAAACCAAGAGAGCCTGCAATCTTTTCTGTTGTTGGCGAAACGGTTCTGTCTGTATGCTTTTCTGCCCATAAAGTATAAGCAGTAGAGTTCAAATTATAAATGGTCCAGAAAATAATAGAGATACCGAAAATGAAAAGCAAAGCGCCGATTCCTCTTTTGTCCTGCCCCTGCGCTTTTACATACAGCGAAATATAAAAAGCAATTATGGGCAAACAAGCAAAAATAAAGGCGTCACTTGCCTGCGATCCCATAAGCGGCTTGTGCAAAACAAGCGTTGGCAAAAACCACCCGATAATAGCTGCAATAATAGCCGGCAAAAACACAAGTCCGAAAATTTTTTTTGTTGGCATGTCCTCTTTTTGCACAGGCTTTTTTACATCGCCTGCACGTACTTTGTTCAAATTGAAAGCAAGCACAATCAAACCGATCACAAGTCCAACACCTGCAGCAGCAAACGCATAGCCCCAACCATATTTGTTACGCAAGTATGCTGCAACAAAATTGCAGACAAAGGCTCCGACATTAATGCCCATGTAAAAAATATTGTACGCATTGTCTTTTAATGGCTGAAGATCTTTACGGTTGTAAATGTTCCCGAGCAAAGTGGAAATATTGGGTTTGAAAAAACCATTTCCAACAATGATCATTCCCAATGAAATAAACAAAGCAGTATTACCGGGAATAGAAAGGCAGAAATATCCAAGCGCCATTAAACTTCCACCCAAAAAAATGGATTTGATATAACCCAAATGCCTGTCGGCAAGAAGACCGCCAATGAAAGGTGTCAGATATACCAATGCAATGAAGCTTCCAACAATATCAGCACCTACACCCTCTGAAAATCCTTTGCCGCCGGTTTTATCATCAATAAGATATAAAAGCAGAATGCCAACCATCAGGTAATAAGCAAAGCGTTCCCACATTTCCGTAAGGAAAAGTATGTACAAGGCACGGGGATGTCTTGCCTTGGTTGCTGTACTATTAAAGACCTCGTTTTTTTCCATGAATGAAATTTTAATTAAATGAATGCAATCGTTATTTACCGCTCAAAATAAGTTAATTTCCTTTTTTCATTACTGAACTTTTTCACGTTTAACATTTACCGATATTCGCATCTCCATCATCTGACACCATGAATATACTTTTACTCGGCGGCGGCGGAAGAGAACATGCACTATCCTGGAAACTGACACAAAGCAATCATTGCTCACAATTATTCATTGCACCGGGTAACGCAGGCACCTTATTGCACGGAACCAACCTGCCCTTTACCGTAAACGATTTTGCCGCAATTGAAAATGCCTGCATCGAACATCAA
The DNA here is from genome assembly GCA_025936195.1 of Flavisolibacter sp. The sequence goes on along the minus strand of JAICTW010000528.1, from coordinate 1,135 downwards.
ATCAATATGGTGATCGTTGGACCCGAAGAACCATTGGTAAAAGGAATTGTTGATGTGCTGCAATCCAATGAGCAACTCAAAAATCTTCTGATCATCGGTCCTTCTAAAAATGCAGCGCAGTTAGAAGGCAGCAAGGCTTTTGCCAAAGCATTCATGCAAAGACACAAGATACCTACAGCCTCTTACAAAGAATTTACGGCTGAAAACTTTGAAGAAGGTATTGATTATCTCAGGCAACATCCTTTGCCCATTGTTTTAAAAGCAGATGGACTGGCCGCTGGCAAAGGCGTTATCATTTGCCAGAATTATGTGGAAGCCTTTGCAGAATTTGAATTGATCATTCAGCGTTCCAAATTTGGCGATGCGGGAAAACGTGTGGTGGCGGAGGAATTTTTAGAAGGAATAGAACTTTCTGTTTTTGCTTTAACCGACGGAAAAAATTATTTGTTGTTGCCCGAAGCAAAAGATTATAAACGTGTGGGCGAAGGCGATACCGGATTAAACACCGGTGGTATGGGCGCCATCAGTCCTGTTCCATTTGCCGATGAAGCCTTCATGCAAAAAGCAAAAACAAAGATCATCGAACCCACTATTGCAGGATTGCAAAAAGACAATCTCGATTATAAAGGCTTTCTCTTTTTCGGATTGATGAAAGTTAGTGACGAACCTTATGTTATCGAATACAATTGCCGCATGGGCGATCCGGAAACAGAAGTGGTGGTCCCAAGAATCAAAAGCGATCTGGTGGAATTACTGCAAGCCACTGCAGAACAAAAACTGGATACTGCACAATTGGAAATTGATTCCCGCTTTGCAACAACCATTGTTGCCGTAAGCGGTGGTTATCCCAATGAACATAAAACCGGATTTGAAATTTCAGGATTGAGCCTTGCAGAAGAAGACAGCATTATTTTTTATGCAGGAGCAAAAAGAGAAGGCGATAAAGTTTTGACGAATGGTGGAAGAGTGGTTTGCGCCACTGCGTTAGGCAATGATTTAACCGAAGCACTCGAACTATCGAAAGAGTTAGCAGAAGCCATCAACTTTGAAGGGAAATATTTCAGGAAGGATATTGGGTTTGAATTTAGCCCCCTGTCCCCTGGTGGGGGAACTTAGGCCGAAGAAACTTTTCTTT
>JAICTW010000735.1 GCA_025936195.1 Flavisolibacter sp. | reverse complement strand
GATCCTAAAAAAACAATTGACTGATGAAACGAAGCTTGCAGATAAAATTTATTCAGTTTGCGGATAACTTGAGGGATTTGTTTCTGTTCCGTAGGAACATCTCGCGGGTAGAAATGCAAATGAGAAGGTTACGAGACGTTCCGAAGGAACGTTTGGTGCAAAATAAAAGCTATTCCAATCCACAAAAGTTCCCGATGAAAACCAATTTAAGCCGATACAGTCTTGTAAGTATTTTGATTTTCTTTTTATTGCCTGGTTGCATTTCACAGAAAAAAGCAATCAAACCACAAAAAGATTTGGTACAAACCATTGATCATAATTTCATGGATGCATCATCACAATACAAGCTGATGATGACCAAACTTTCCGATGATCGCTTTCCCAAAACTTATCATGCACAAACCGACCAACTGGAAACAAGCGGTGCGGATTGGTGGTGCAGTGGTTTTTATCCGGGCAGCTTGCTTTACCTGTACGAAGAAACAAAAGACCAGTCATTAAGAAGCGAAGCAGAGCGGATGTTGAAAATATTGGAAAAAGAAAAGAACAATACCTCAACACACGACCTTGGCTTTATGATGTATTGCAGCTTCGGCAATGCTTATCGTATTCGGCATAATGAAGAATACAAAAGCATTTTGCTTACAAGTGCAAGGTCTTTATCCACACGTTTCAATCCAAAAGTTGGCTGCATCAAATCATGGGACTCGAAGCCTTCTGATTTTTTGGTGATCATTGATAACATGATGAATCTCGAATTATTGTTTTGGGCAACCACGGTGAGTGGCGATTCTTCTTTCTACAAGATTGCTGTTACACATGCCAATACAACCATGAAAAATCACTTTCGTCCGGACTACAGTTCCTATCATGTGGTCAATTACAATCCGCAAACAGGAGCCGTGCAACAAAAAAGAACAGCGCAGGGTGCTGCAGATGAATCAGCATGGGCAAGGGGACAAGCATGGGGATTGTATGGATATACGATGTGCTACCGGGAAACCAGGGACAAAAAATATTTGGATCAGGCCAATCACATTGCTCAATTCATTTTGCATAATCCCAATTTTCCTGCGGATAAAATTCCTTACTGGGATTTTAATGCGCCGAACATTCCAAATGCTTTGCGTGATGCATCGGCAGCCGCCATCATGGCATCAGCACTGATTGAACTGAGTGGGTATGCAGATGCAAAGACATCAAAAGAATATCTGTCCGTTGCGGAAACGATTCTTCGCACTCTTTCATCACCGCAATACAAAGCTGCTGCTGGAACCAATGGTGGTTTTATTTTAAAGCATGGTGTGGGCAACATGCCGCAGAAAACAGAAGTGGATATGCCTTTGACCTATGCCGATTATTATTTTCTTGAAGCAATGAAAAGATACAAAGCATTGAATAAATGATAAGGTTGACAACCATATTGCTCCTGTCAATTATGTTTTTAAATTTTTCGAAAGAAAAATTAAACTGCACGAACACGATTCAAACAGATAATGAAAAACTTAAAGACACAAATAGTTTCAAGCCCGGATTGATTTGGTATGATGAAGATGAAAATGTGATCAATGCACATGGCGGTGGAATTTTATACAGCAATAAAACCTATTACTGGTTTGGGGAAAAGAGAGGCACTCATGCTTCAGAAGGCGTGAATGTTTATTCTTCAAAAGATCTTTACCATTGGAAATATGAAGGTGTTGCCTTATCGCCATCTCAAGATCCGCAGAGTGATATTGCTGTGGGTTGTGTAATGGAAAGGCCTAAAGTCATCTACAATGCAAAAACAAAAAAATATGTATTGTGGTTTCATCTGGAATTTAAAGGACAAGGTTACAAAGCTGCAAGGGCAGGTGTTGCTATCAGCGATAAAGTGACTGGCCCTTACCAATTCATTAAAAGTTTCCGTCCCAATGAGAATATGTCAAGGGACATGACTTTGTTTGTG
>JAICTW010000475.1 GCA_025936195.1 Flavisolibacter sp. | reverse complement strand
AGGAGTTCATCATCAACAATTACATTGGCATTCATCCGTTAGCGTTGCTGGCGCATCGTGCATTGAGCGATAAAGAACTCTCTTCGATAATTCGAAATAAAATTGCAGGGTTTAAAGACGAAGAAGATTTTTTTATATCAAAGCTATCTTTCGGCATTGCTAAAATTGCATCTGCATTTTATCCGCATAAGGTGATCGTTCGCTTTTCTGATTTTAAATCAAACGAATATTACAATCTTTTGGGTGGAAAATATTTTGAACCCAAAGAAGAAAATCCGATGATCGGCTGGAGAGGCGCTTCAAGATATTATTCCGAAGATTATAAAGCAGCATTTGGACTGGAGTGCAGGGCCATCAAAAAAGCAAGAGAAGAAATGGGATTGACCAATGTAGTGGTGATGATACCTTTTTGCAGAACCGTGGATGAATTATTGAAAGTAAAAGACGTGATGGCAGAATACAATCTTGTTCCTGGCAAGGAAGGATTGGAATTATACCTGATGGCAGAAATCCCTTCCAACATCATTATGGCTGCTGAATTTGCAGAACATATTGATGGCTTCTCCATCGGCTCCAATGATCTTACACAATTAACATTGGGACTGGACAGGGATTCATCGTTGGTTGCGCACTTGTATGATGAAAGAAATCCTGCGGTAAAAAGGATGCTTGCTCAATTGATACAAACGGCAAAAGAATGTAGAGTTAAGGTGGGTATTTGCGGGCAAGGTCCTTCCGACCATCCGGATTTTGCACAATTTTTAGTAGAGCAGGGAATTGACTCAGTATCGGTTACTCCTGATTCGGTGATCAAAACAATAAAAGCCATTCATGCGGTTGAGCAGGAAATTAAAAAGAAAGAAAAGAGAATTACATCAGCAGTTAAATAAAAATAAAAGGGAGATGGTCATCTCCCTTTTATTTCTTAAGGGTTTCCAGTTATGATGCGACATGGTTGACATTTGACCTTCCGGGCTTCGTACAAGACGCCTCGATTAAGCAACCCTGCGAGGACCCATGATACGAAAAATCATCTGCCAAATCACGGCCACAATATCCCGGAACAATAAAAGCAAAAAACCCTCTTTCGAGGGTTTCAATAAATTTGTCAGGTGAGGATTTGCCTTCAAAGGGATAGATTGTTTTCTTGCCTGACTGTTCTTAAATAAGGATTGGATTTATTTTGGTCTTTTAGGATTTGAGGTTACTTCTGTGTTTGGTTTTTCTTCAGATAAATTGGTCCCGATTGCTATCGGCATGGTTTTTCAGAATGGATAGTTTTTCTTCAGAATTGGATTGGTTTTTCTTAGTTGCTGATACAAATTTGTACTGTTCTGTGCTCAGATGGAAATCTGTTCGACAAACGTTAGCAGAAATCCGATGAGCGTTGGAAAATGCCGATGAAGATTTAGCCTTTTGTCCAGGATCTATGTAAGCAAGGTTACAACGGCCACTATTCAATGATAGTTACCCTTTCGCTGTCCGTTTTGAAAAAAGAATTGCAAATAAAGTTTCTGCTCTGTTCTTGTCAAATGGAGGTCTGGTGTTTTATTAAATCCAGACAGATACCTGTCGTTATGATAAATGTGGTGCTCAAAACCGATACTCAGGTTTTTAAACAACCGTATAGCAATGGTTGGTTTTAAAATGCCCACCAGGCTGTTACCGGCTATCCCATCATAGGTATGTATCCAATAATAATAGCCACTGAAGCCAAGGCTGAGCCGGTTACTTAAGTTGATGCTTTCTTCTATCTTGGCTTCCAATCCGCCTCCGAAATTGTAGAAGCGGTAGTCGGAGGTATCAGGCCCATATTGCGTATTGTTCCCGGCTAGCGGAACTGCAGCCAGGTGTATGTTTGAATAAATATTGGAATTCCCGCCCAAGGGGATTTTGGAGATCAGCCCGCCGCCAAAGCCAAGAGCACCTACCTCGAAAATATTATTGTGCCAGTAGTCAAAATGCTGGAAGAAGCCTGCGAGCAAGCGGTTCTCTTTAATGGTTTTTCCTGCAAGAAGTCCATAACCGTTAATAGTGCTGATCAAATACTTGTTGACACCATAGCCCAACTCTATTCGTCCGCGGAAAACATCATAGGGCTTACGTTGTCTCACTTCAAAAGGATCGCCATAATCAATTTGCAAATGAAGAATAGCATTGGTACCGCCGGTGCCGAATTTATTATTGCTTCCTTCTTTATCGTTGATCTTATGAATGCCGGTGTAAAGCGTAAGGTTCATCGGCTCTTTTTGATATACTTCTGTACCTGTCACCCGGAACATCTTTCCCTGTGTAAGCCGGTTAAAGGCCCTCGGAGGATTTACAATGGCGGCAAGGAGTTCTCTAAAAACCCTTTCACCTCCTCTTGTTCGGTCATCAAGAATGTTAGAACTCACCCGGTACATGATCTCACCCAAAAAGGCACCACTGACAGGAGTGTTAATAATGTCATTAATGGATGGCCTGGTATTCTCTCCAAAATACTCCCAGAGCAAACTGCCTTCCACGGCAAAAGGAAAGGACTGCCAGAAATTATATCCATTGGAGCGTGCAATATTAAAGTAAAAGCTTCCTGAATAAGGATGACCAATGAAGTTGACGCCAAAGCGGTCGTTGTCCCACTCCCACCCTTTTTGGATGTTATACTTCCATGTGGAGGGGCTGATCCGTGACCAGTCATAATTAAAAATATAGCGGTCCATCGCCCAGTTGGTAATATCTGAGATAAGCACCCTGCCGGCTGGTTTCCACCAGGCATACCCGGGGTTGTAGGCCGGATCATCGCTTAGCAGGTTGCCATACTTAGGATCTAAAGGCACTGTATAATCGTAATTTTTTTGGGGAGGAACCGTATCGGCAGTGATGGTTTTATCACTAACCGGCAAGGAATCTAAATTCGAAGAGGTGTGCTGCCCGTAGTCTGTGGTGTCCTTTTGTGCATTTTGCAGGCTATCGCCCGACTGTGCATACAAATTGGGCTGCATAGCAACCAGTAAGCAAAGATAAAGAGGTTTCACAGTGAACGTTTACCATTTACCTTGCAGCAAGCGTGCCACCACTATTTAGTTTCCCTGGAATAAAATCTACGGACCATTTCGGGAATTTTTTTATACGAAGGCGGCTAACGACCAATGGCTGTTAGTGTTTTGGTGTGCCTATTCCAATCAAGGAAACAGCATAAACAACCAGAGTTTACCTACTATTGAACAATTATTTTCAAAAGTCCTGATCGTATTATCTCAAGAAATCTTCCCTCACCGGATTAAAAACGTCAATTAAAACACCCGCTTCCAGACATACTACTCCATGCATCACATTGGAAGGGACGTGAAAGACATCTCCTGTTTTTAAAATCCTTCTGACACCATCAATTT
>JAICTW010000391.1 GCA_025936195.1 Flavisolibacter sp. | reverse complement strand
TAGATGGCATCAAACATGGCGATAAAATGGTCGTATATATTTTTCTGTCTGTGGCTGTTTTAATTTTATTGATTGCGTGCATCAACTTCATGAATCTATCGACGATTCGTGCGGCAGAACGGTCAAAAGAAGTTGGTTTACGCAAAGTGTTGGGCGCGTTGAGAAATAATCTTGTTTGGCAGTTTATTGGCGAATCCGTTTTGCTGACGCTTATTTCATGTGTGCTTGCTGTTGCCCTGCTTGCGTTGATCATGCCCTGGTATGACCAGCTGCGTGGCTATTCATTAACCGTCTCATGGAACACGCTTCCGATATGGTTATTTCTGGCCGGTGTTATTATTGTGGTGGGATTTTTAGCCGGAAGTTATCCTGCATTTTTCCTTTCAGCATTCTCACCGATAAATGCTTTAAAAGGCAAGCTGCGCCTCGGCAAAGGCGGTTCTGCATTCAGACAGGTTTTGGTCGTGGTTCAATTTAGTATAACTGTCTTTTTAATTGTATCAACCATCATCATTGCCAAACAAATGAATTATGTCAAAAATAAACAGCTTGGCTATAACAAAGAACAAACGGTGTTGGTGCCTATTGATAACAATGACATCTACAAAAACAGGAATGTGTTCAAACGCCAGTTGGAAAATGAAAGTGGCGTTCAGTCAGTGGCTCTGATGTCCGGCGAACCCGGCGGTTTTTTCGATGGCCAGGTATTCGACGTGCAGGATCATAATGAACGTTGGAATGCAAGAACAGAGTTTGCCGATTTTGAGTTTGTAAAAACATTGGGCTTAAAGATTATAGCCGGAAGAGATTTCTTTGCGTCTTATCCGACAGACACGACCGATGCAGTGCTGATCAATAAAACTGCTGCGGCAAAACTGGGTTGGGCACCGGAACAGGCAGTCGGTAAATGGATTCAGAATACCATTCGTGATACGGCAAAGCGAAGAATAATTGGCGTAGTTGCAGATTTCAATTTCCAATCATTAAAGAGTAATATAGAGCCGCTCGTGATTGCCCCAAATCCTGACAGGCGGGTGGCATTGGTAAAATTAAAACCCGGAAATATCAAAGCCGGTGTGGCGCTGGTAGAAAAAGCTTATAAGAACGTTGCTTCAGCTTATCCCTTTGAATATCGTTTCCTGGATGAACAATTTAATGATCTTTATAAGAAAGACATCCGGCAGCAAACGATTTTATCGGTGTTCGCAGGCCTTGCAATTTTTGTTGCCTGCCTGGGATTGTTTGGGCTCGCGTCATTTACTACCACCAAGCGATTCAAAGAAATTGGTGTGAGAAAAGTTTTGGGTTCATCCGTAAAAGGTATTGTATTATTACTATCAAAAGATTTGCTGAAACCGGTGTTGATCGCCACTTGCATTGCCCTACCGATTGGCTATTGGGCTTCCGCTAAATGGTTGGAAAACTTTGCTTACAAAACGTCATTAAGCTGGTGGGTTTTTCTTGTTGCTGCGTTAACGACTTTTGCAATTGCATTCTTTACAGTTTGCTTCAAAGCTATAAAAGCGGCAATGTCAAATCCGGTGAACAGTTTGAGAACGGAATAATTTGAGAAAGTGAAAATTGGAAAATGAGAATCCGCCTTATTTCTTTCTTCACTATAAAACGAAATTTAAATTATTGTAACAGAAACGCATACTTAAACGTATTCTTTTAAAATCAATTGAAATGATCAAGAGCTATTTAAAAATTGCCTGGCGTAACCTCGTAAAAAATAAAGGTTATTCTGCCATTAATATTATTGGTCTTGGTACCGGCATGGCGGTAGCCATGCTGATTGGTTTTTGGATCTATGATGAAGTTACGTTTAATACCTATCATACGAATCATAAAGAGCTTGCACAGGTAATGACCACCCAAACTTTTAACGGCGAAACGGGCACAGGTCGTGCTGTGGCAATGCCACTGGGAAATGAACTTCGAACCAAATATGGTAGTGATTTTACTAACGTATCAATGGCTTCGTGGAACTTCGGCCATATCCTTGCTGTCGGTGATAAAAAAATCAGTTCGGAGGGAATGTGGGTAGAACCAAATTTTCCTTCGATGTTTTCTTTGAGGATGATCAGAGGAACAATATCTGGCCTCAAGGATCCTTCTTCCATTCTATTAAGCTCTTCGGTTGCCAAATCCTTATTTGGGAAAGAAGATCCGGTCAATAAAGTAGTCAAATTAGACAATAAAGAAAGTTATAAGGTCACCGGTGTGTTCGAAGATCTTCCGAGGAATACTACTCTATACGAAACAAAAATATTGCTGTCATGGAATAAATATATCACTACCGAAGATTGGTTGAAACAGTCAATGACTGAATGGGGAAATCACTCGTTCCAGGCTTTTGTGCAGGTAAATAACCATGCTGACATAGCGAAGGTTTCGGATAAAATTAAGAATGCTTCGATGATCCATTTAAAAGCAGCAGAGGATGGAAGAGAAGAATTGGTTTTGCAGCCTATGGATAACTGGCGGTTGCACAGCGAATTTAAAAACGGGAAATTGGCAGGAGGCAGAATTCATTTTGTTTGGCTGTTTGGAATCATCGGCATTTTTGTTCTGCTTCTTGCCTGCATCAATTTTATGAACCTTTCCACTGCCAGAAGTGAAAAGCGGGCAAAAGAAGTGGGGATCAGAAAAACGATCGGATCATTGCGTCGTCAGCTGATCAAACAATTTTTAACCGAATCGGTTCTTATATCCTTGCTTGCCCTTGTGATCGCTATCATTTTCGTCATCCTCCTGCTTCCATTCTTTAATCACCTTTCAGATAAACAAATTTCATTTCCATTTGCCAGTCCCGGCTTCTGGGGCGTCCTGCTTGTATTTACTTTTTTTACCGGAATCATTGCAGGAAGTTACCCCGCGTTTTACTTATCAGCGTTTCGGCCGATCCAGGTATTGAAAGGCACTTTCCGTGCCGGAAGATTTGCTGCTCTTCCACGAAAAGTGCTGGTAGTAGTGCAGTTTACAATCTCAATAGCACTGATCATAGGAACCATAATTGTGTATAAGCAAGTACAGTTTGCCAAGTCGCGGCCTGTTGGTTATACCCGTGAAGGACTGATCACTATGAGTATGAACACTCCTGATCTTTATGGTCATTATGATGCGTTGAGAAATGACCTGATAGCAACCGGTGCAGTTGAGAATATGGCCGAATCCTCAAGTCCCTCAACTGACGTCTATTCAAACCAGATCGGATTTGATTGGGCGGGAAAAGATCCCAATACATTGCCTTTGTTTGGAACCATAGGTGTAACGCAGGATTTTGGAAAAACAATCGATTGGCACATTATCGAAGGCCGCGATTTTTCAAGAGATTTTGCTACCGATTCCAGTGCATTAATTTTTAATGAAGCCGCCGTAAAGCTTACCGGATTAAAGAATATTGTGGGGCAGACAATCACGTGGAATAAAAAACCCTATACGGTGGTTGGCGTCATTAAAGATATGGTGATGGAATCACCATATGAACCTGTAAAACCTACGATCTTTTCAATGAATCCAGGGTGGGTAAGTATCATTACGGTGCGGATAAAACCTTCGCAAAGCATGCAGGCAGCACTTGCCAAAATTGAAACCGTTTTTAAAAAATACAATCCGGGCAGCCCGTTTGAATACAAGTTTACTGATGAAGATTATGCAAAGAAGTTTTCTGATGAAGAACGCATTGGCAATCTCTCTACCTTTTGTGCAGTGCTCGCTATTTTCATCTCGTGCCTTGGTTTATTTGGCCTTGCTTCATTTGTGGCCGAACAGCGGACAAAGGAAATTGGCGTACGAAAAGTGCTTGGAGCGACTGTATTTATGTTATGGCGGATGTTGTCAAAGGAATTTGTAGTGCTTGTGATTATTTCTTCACTCATCGCGATTCCTTTAGCCTGGTATTTTCTTCATGAATGGTTGCAGAAAT
>JAICTW010000078.1 GCA_025936195.1 Flavisolibacter sp. | reverse complement strand
ACCGGTTGGGTAAAGAATACCGAAGATGGAAACGTGGAAATAAAGGCGAGTGGAAGTGAAGAGCAAATTAAAAATTTTATTGCCTGGTGCAAGGTTGGTCCGAGAAAGGCGGTTGTTACCGATGTAGTAGTGACGGACAGTGAGGAAGAGATTTTTAAAAGCTTTGATGTGCTTCGAAGATGAAAGAGGTTAAAGCGACGGAATGTGAAGCATAAATATGAAGTGAAAAGTGTAGATGTAAAAAAGATAGTGAATGGTACAGAAATAAAAAGCTATCTCTGCGTTTAGATATTCCCATTATTAAAAGCGATGACTTCACAATTTGAAACGGCAATCAAACAAAAGTTCTCACCCCTGTCGAATTATAAGCGAGCCGGAATTCTTTAGGTGTGCAATTTTTTTTCTTTTTAAAAAGACGGTTGAAGTTAGAAATATTATTAAATCCGCAACGGTAAGCAATTTCATTGACGCTTTGTGTGGTTTCGATCAGCATTCTTGAAGCATTGCCCAGGCGCACTTCATTCAAGGTATCTACAAATGTTTTACCCGTTCTTAATTTAAAAAAGCGACTGAAAGCTACTTCCGACATGGCGGTAAGTTTGGCCACTTCGTTCAATGAAACTTCCTTGTCAAAATTTTTATTCAAATGTTCCATCACTGTGTTCACTCTGCGGCTATTGTAGGAGATCGTTTCAGTGTTATTGAAGCTGGTATTGGAAAGTGTTCGCATATTGCGGGATATGGAAAGGTCATGCAATATGGATAATAACTCAAGAACAGAACCAAATCCGTAACGTTTCGTAATAGCAAGCAATCTTGGCGTTATGGCTTCAGTGGTTTCTTTTGAAAACGAAATGCCGCGTAATGATTTTTCAAACATTTTGCGGATGAAACTCATTTGATTCCGGTGCAAAAATTTTTCATCAAACAAATTGCGGTGAAACTGAATGGTGATCTCATGCAATTTCTGTCCCTTTAATTTGTGGGTAAACCAGCCGTGTTGCAAATTGGGGCCAACCAAAACCAATTCCAGGTCGTCTATCTCCTCAATGTGATCGCCAATTACCCTTTTTGCACCTTTCCCGTTTTGAATGAAATTTAGTTCAAATTCTTCGTGGTAATGAAGGGGAAAATCGAAATCGGTTTTTACCCTGGAGAAAAGGGTGAAGCAGTCGCCCTGGGTTAATGGAGTAATTTCTCTTAGCAGTTTGCTGGTCATACAGAGCAATATGAGTGATTGAAGGTATAAAAAAGTGTAATTGAAAATTAAAAAAGTATTAATTGGGTACAATAAAATAAGAGTAGAGGAAAGCCTTTGTGGTAAGTATTCTCAGCTCAGTTTATTTTTAGATGTGAGTAGCATCTAATCATTTTATGATTGAAATCATCCCAAAAAAATATACCACATTGATAAAAAAGTATCATTATTGCACTGGAATAAAAAATAATTTTGACGGACTGGCTTTGCCAATATGAGAAAATATTATTTGGAACAATCGTTTGCATACTGATAATAAAACTCAAATCGGGATTTATTAAAAAAAATTATGCAACCGATTGAATTTTAAAAAACCCGTCTTAAATTCGATTATTCGATTAATTTTTAAAATCTGCTGTATGAGGAGAATCCTTCCGAGACTGCTATTGCTGCTTTTAGCAGCACTAACATTTACAATTTCATTTGCACAACGAAAAATTTCAGGAACAGTTACAGACGACAAGCAAACACCATTGGTTGGTGCCACTGTTGCTGTAAAGGGTACCAAAATCGCAACGACTACAGATGTAACCGGCAAGTTCACGATTACGGTGCCAGCGAATGGAAACACTTTGGTGATTTCCTATGTTGGTATGCAAAACCGCGAAATTGCCATCGGAAGCAGCGATATGATCAATGCTGCTTTAACACCAACCGCTAATTCTATGAGCGACGTGGTGGTAGTAGGTTATGGTAGGGCAAGAAGAGCCAACCTGACCACTGCACAAACTTCGGTTTCTGCTAAAGACATTGAAAAAACAGTAAACACCACGGTTGAACAGGCCATTCAAGGCCGCGCCGCCGGTGTTTATGTAACCCAGAATTCTGGTCAGCCGGGTGGTGGTATGTCAGTGAACATTCGCGGCATCAGTTCACTCACTGCCACGCAGCCCTTATATGTTATAGACGGAGTTCAAATTCAAGAGAGTTCAGATGTATCCTATGGTACTTCCAGTACTTCTAATCCTTTATCGGGATTGAACCCTTCTGATATCGACGATATTCAGATTCTGCAAGGACCATCTGCAACTGCAATTTACGGTTCCCGTGCATCGAATGGTGTAGTGTTAATTACAACAAAACGTGGTAAGGCGGGAGACGTTAAGATCAATTATTCTTATCAGTATAACCTGCAAACTCCTCCAAAGCATTTGGCCGTTATGAATTTGAGTCAATATGCACAGATGGTGAAAGAATATCATGGTATTGCCGGAGGAACAACTCCTGCTGAATTTCTAGATCCTACTCTTCTTGGTGCTGGAACTGACTGGCAAAGAGAATTGTTCAATAACGCTGCCATGCAAAAACACCAGTTGAATTTTAGTGGTGGAAGCAACAATACGACATACTATATGTCCGGTGAATATTTGAATCAGGAAGGCGTTGCATTGGGATCCGGATTTGATCGTTACGGTTTTCGTTTAAATCTGGACAATAAGCCTCGTGAATGGGCATCAATCAGTGCTAATCTTAGTTTTAATCAAACTAAGGAAAACCTGACCGCTACAAACTATGGCGATGCTCAAAGTCCTCTTATTGCAAATGCATTAAGACTCACCCCTCAAATACCGGTTTATAATTTAAATGGAACCTATGGAAGCAGTGATCCTGTGAATGGTGCAGGCCAGTATGCTCCCATCAATCCCGTAGCTCTTGCCAATCTTATTACTAATACAAACATGAAAAGGCAGTTTTTGGGTGGTTTGAATGTTGGCATAAATCCATTTAAAGGATTATCTATCAGAAGTTCCTTTAACGGTACTGTAGGGAACGGACTTTCCACTTATTATACGCCTACTTTTAATCTTGATCAGTGGCACAACAACCTTATAGCTTCTCTTCAAACGGGATCTTATCAAAGCTGGTACTGGAACTGGAATGAATTAGCTGAATATACGAAGCAGATAGGTAAGCACAATATTGATGTAATGGCAAGCCATGAATCCCAGGAATCGCAATATCAGGCTTTGTCTGTAGGAAGAACAGGGTTTCTTACCAATACCATATTTGACGTAAATGCCGGTGACGAAAAATCAGCGACGAACGGCGGAGGCACTTACCCATGGGCGATGGAATCTTATCTTGGGAGGTTGAACTACAATTATGATAACCGTTATTTAGTAACAGGAACTTACAGACGGGATGGTTCGCCAAACTTCGGACAAAACAAAAGATGGGGCTCTTTCCCTTCTGTTTCTGCAGCATGGAGGCTAAGCCGTGAGAAGTTTTTCAATATCCCTGCTATCAGTGAATTGAAATTGCGCTATGAATTCGGATTTACTGGTAACCAGGGCCCCGGCTCTGGTATTTACGCTTCTATGAATAACTACGCCACAGGCCTCAGAACTGGTTTTTTGCCTTCAACATTTACCAATCCAGACTTACAGTGGGAGGAGACAAAAACAAATAATGTTGGTTTGAATTTGGGATTGTTGAAAAACAGGATTACAGTTGAAGCTGATTACTACGTAAAGAAAACAAGCAATCTGATACTGAACGCTATTCTTCCCTGGTACATGGGTACAAATGGTGTTGGTTCAATGAGCCCTCCATTGGTAAATGCCGGTGCATTAAACACCAAGGGATGGAACTTGACTTTTGTTACGACAAATATCAATACCAAAAACTTTAGATGGGAATCAAACTTAAATCTTTCTCATTTCAAAACAACAGTTGATGAATTGTATCAAGGAACTCCTTTTGTTTCAAGAACATCATGGTGGATGAACAACTGGACACAACGTTCTTATGTAGGTCAGCAGCCTTGGCTGTTCATGGGCTATATTGAGGAAGGTCTCTTCCAGTCTGTTGATGAAATTTCAAAAAGTGCTGTTCCAGTTGATGGTGCCGGAAACAGAGTTGCTGTTGACCCACAAACGGGCATTTGGGTTGGTGATGTAAAATATAAAGATATCAACGGTGATGGAAAAATTGACCAGAACGATTTTACAATTATTGGTAACCCCTGGCCTAAGTTAACGGGTGGTTTTACCAATACCTTCTCCTATAAAGGATTTGATCTGAGCATCCTTATTATAGGAACGTATGGCAACGATGTTTATAATTATATCGCAGCAGAAGCAAGTAATCCAAATAACATCAATCTTAGTCGCAACTTGCTGGTGAAAGCAATGGATTATGCAAAGCTTACTACAGATGCGAATGGAAGTCCTGCGCTGGCAAATCCTCAAACAAGAGTACCACGCATTTCCAACAACACCATTTCAAGTGATAATAACTTTGGAAAAATCACCGACAGATTCATGGAGGATGGCTCTTATTTAAGAATAAAAAACATCTCTCTTAGCTATAATGTACCTGCTAAATATTTAGGTTATACCAAAGTAATTAAAGGTGCAAGAGCTACTATCGGGGTACAGAATATTTACACATTCACCAAGTACACTGGCTATGATCCTGAAATAGGAGCTTACGTTGGAATGGGTGCACAGGGCGGCGTTAACGGTGGTAACCAGGCCATAGGCATTGACTTTGGCCGTTATCCTATTACGCCAATGTATACAGCATCAATCAGTGTTAATTTCTAAACTTGTTAAAATGAATAAGATGAAACGAACGATTTATTTTCTTGGAGTATTGCTGGCTGCTGCAACACTCTCAAGTTGTAAAAAAAATTTTCTGGATAGGCCACCATTGAGCTCTATAACAGATGCCAATTTTTATAAGACCGATGATCAGGTTATGGCGGCTACAGCTCCACTTTATAGTACCGTATGGTTTGACTATAATGACGCGGCTTCATGGCAACTTGGTGATTTCAGGGGAGGCGATGCTTTCGACGCCTGGTATGATAATGCGAATTCTAAATTTAATACCACTCCTGACAATCAGTATAATCAAAATGCATGGCGTGCTTTCTACAACGTAGTTGCGCAGTCCAACCTTGCTATTTATAACATAAACCGCTTTGCAGGTGAGGCTGTTTCTCCTCAGGTCAAGAAGACAGCCATTGCAGAAGCCCGGTTCATGAGAGCAGTAGCATACCGCTATCTGGTAATGAACTGGGGACCTGTTCCCATAATCGAAAATAATCTCGAGCACCTGAACGACACAACCATACGCAGGAATACGGTATCCAGTGTTTGGCGCTTTATTACAAGAGAAATGAGAGCTGCTGCTGCTGATCTTCCTGCAACAGTTAGTCAGCCTGGAAGAGTTACCAAATGGTCTGCAGAAGGTATGTTGGCTCGTTTCTATCTTACAAGGGCTGGGGTTGAATCTAATGGCGGTGCAAGAAAGCAGGAATTCTTGGACAGTGCAAAATATTTTGCTGCAGATGTGATTAATAATAGCGAGTATAAATTATTAGATAACTACGAAGATCTTTTCAAGTGGGATGAAAAGACAGGATACCACTACGACAATAACAGTGAATCCTTGTTTGAGTTGCAATGGGTTTTCTCAAACGGCTGGGGAGTATCCAACAGTATGCCTGAGCCTATTGCTTATAGTGGTGAAATTGCATATAGCGGCTGGGGTGGTTCCAAAGGAGCGACCTGGTGGATACTTAGCCTCTACGATGGTTTTAACCCTCAACCTGACGGTAGTTTAAAAGGAAGAACGATAGACCAGCGTTTACATGCCACTTTTATGTTGCCCGGCTTTTCTTATCCTTACATGACCAAGAAAAGCGATAAAACGCCGTTTGTTTATCCATATGTTGCAGGCGATAATAACTATGTAGCTATTAAAAAATATGTTATTGGTGGGCCTGATGATCTTGGAGCGAATGCCTCTTCACAACATTATCCCAACGATACCTACATGATGCGTCTTGCAGAAATGTATCTGATTTATGCAGAAGCAGCCATAGGCAACAATCTTTCTACGACAGATGCAACCGCAATAGCCTACTTTAATAAAGTGCATCAAAGAGCAGGCTTACCGGCATGGACAATTTCTGGTTCGAATGCAAATGGGCCATTAACATTGGATGCTGTATTAAACGAGAGATTCAAAGAGTTTGCAATGGAGGGGATGACCTGGTATGATATAGTAAGCCTTCATTATTGGAATCCAACAAAGGCTCTTGGAATTCTAAATTCACAGGACAGAGGGTTGTTTGCTGTTACACCGAATAATACATCGAATCCGGCTAATGCAACAGAATGGACATTTACAAAGACAAGTTGGTATTCACCAAGGACAATTACTGCAAATGAAGGGAATTTCGTGATGCCAATACCAGCTATAGAATTGTCGCAGGCTCCAAACCTGCAGGCTCCTGCAGTGGACTATCCTTAAACAACTAACTATTTTTTTAAACAAAGAAATTAAAGTCAAATGAAATCATTTAATAAAAGCTTACTCATTTTGCTGATGACAATAGGCGTGGTGAGTATGTTTGTTTCGTGTAAAAAAGACGATACTGGCACACCTTCCATTAGCTATGTAAGAGTTACCAGACCGGAATCATCGGATTCTTTGCTGATCGGTGCTGGCCAAGGGCAGTTGATTGCTATTGTTGGTAACAATCTAAAAGATGCGGTTGAAATTTGGTTTAATGATCAACAGTCCCGTTTAACACCTACTTATATTACCAATGCCACAATTCTGGTATCTGTGCCCAGCCAAATTCCTTTGGCGGTTAACAATAAGCTAAAAATTGTTTTCAAAAATGGTTACGAGTTGTTATATGATTTTCAGGTGCAGATCAGCAAGCCCGTTGTGACCAGTATGGATTGCGAATTTGTAAATGAGGGTGGCGTAGCTACCATCAATGGCAATTATTTTTATGAACCGCTTACTGTTACTTTCACGGGTGGCGTAACTGGTACAATTGTATCCAGGAAAGATCAGGTGCTGCAAGTTCAGGTACCTGCCGGTGCGCAACCTGGGCCAATCACTGTTAAAACTAATTTTGGCGAAGCAACATCTACTTTCTGGTTCAGAGATTCGAGAAATCATATCATTGATGGTGATCCGAACGAAGGATGGTGGAGCACTTATTACGTTGCCACACCTAATCCTGCAAACGGTGATCCGGCGCAAATCAGCGGTGGTTATTATCGCTTTAAAAAGCAAACGAAAGCCTGGGCCTGGGATGCACCCGAGGTGGCAGGAGGCCCAGCCAGCTCAATGCCAAACCATAGTAAAAACATACCTGATGATGCGATCCAGAATCCTGCAAACTACAACGTGAAGTTCGAGATCAATACGCTGAAGCCATATAATAAAAGCAGGATTATTTTAAATGTAGGTTTAACTGCGGAAGATAACGACGGATATGTTTGGCAGCCGCCTTACGATACAAAAGGTCAATGGGCTACAGTCACCATTCCTTTCGAAGATATGGTGGCAGCTTATCATAATAAGCCTGTGATCAGCCCAAGTGGTTACTGGTCAAGAATATTGGTTTTTGGCGGTGATGATTTTGATGCCGACATGTGCTTCGACAACCTCAGAATCGTACCTAAAAAATAATGACAATCATTACTAACGTATTCAATCAAAACAAATGATACAACTATCATATAAGCGGCTGCTTGCATTGATCTGTTTTACCCTGGCAATTGGTGTATTTATCTCGTGCAATAAAAAAGATGATCAACCAAACAATGGTAAAGCGGCACTTTACAGCTTTGGCCCAACCGGAGCAAAAATCGGGGACACTCTTCGTTTTATAGGTGTGAACCTTGGTCAGGTTACGGCTATAAAGTTTACCGGCATAAATGCTGTTATTGATAAAGCAGATTTTAAAGCACAAACATCTGACCTTATTAAATTGATTGTGCCCGAAACGGCAGAAAAAGGTTATGTGACATTGAGATTATCAACTGGCGACAGTATCGTAACAAAAACTCAACTGAACCTTGGCGTTCAAGTATCTGTGGCATCAATTACAAACCAGGCCCGTCCGGGAACAAATGTCACCATCAACGGCACTTATTTGAGTTGGGTTGATAAAGTAACATTCAACAGAAATAAAGCGGTTACTGCATTTGTGAGCCAGAGTCAAACACAATTGGTCGTGAAAGTTCCGGATGATGCACAAACTGGTACATTAATCTTACACTATGGAGGCACAGATTCGGCCGACATTGAAACAGCAGATACTTTACATATT
>JAICTW010000606.1 GCA_025936195.1 Flavisolibacter sp. | reverse complement strand
TCAGTCATGCGTTTTTTCAAATTAGAAGCAGGAATTTCAACGATTCTGTGTCCCGCCATTTGCGCATTACGAATTCTTGTCAGGAAATCTGCAATAGGATCTGTTACCATATTTTGTCCTCCTACACTCCGGTATTTGCGGAGCAATTGGATTAGTTTTTAATTAATGAATAAATTTTACCAGCTTGCTTTTTTCAATCCCGGTATTTTACCATCCAAAGCCATGTCACGAAGAGCAATCCTCGAGATACCGAAATAACGGGTATACCCTCTTGGACGACCAGTCATCTGGCAACGGTTTTTTAAACGAACTTTAGAAGAGTTCTTTGGAAGTTCATCCAAAGCCTTCCAGTCGCCGGCTGCTTTCAATGCTGCTCTTTTCTCAGCATATTGAGCTACCATTCTTTCTCTTTTACGTTGCCTGGCTTTTACTGATTCTTTAGCCATATTTCTATTTTGATTTTAGAATTTACTTTTTAATGTTTTTGAAAGGCATTCCCAGTTCTTTCAACAACTCGTAAGCTTCTTCATCGTTTTGAGCTGTCGTTACAAAAGTGATGTCCATACCTGTGATACGATTCACTTTATCAATGTCAATCTCAGGGAAGATGATTTGCTCGGTAACACCCATTGTGTAGTTACCACGGCCATCAAAAGATTTTTCATTCACACCCTTGAAGTCACGTACACGAGGAAGAGCTACTGCAATCAATCTATCTAAGAATTCATACATCTTATCGCCACGAAGCGTAACTCTGGTGCCAATCGGCATGTTCTTACGCAACTTAAAATTGGAGATGTCTTTCTTTGAATACGTAGCCACTGCCTTCTGACCGCTGATGGTTGATAATTCGTCAAGCGCAACGTCAATTAATTTTTTATCGTTGACGGCGCCATTCACACCACGGTTGATAGCGATCTTTTCCAAACGCGGAACCTGCATAACGGATTTATAGCTGAAGCGCTTTTGCAAAGCAGGGATAACTTCCGCTTTATACTTATTTTTTAATCTTGGAGTATACGTTGTTGTTGCCATTAGATGATCCCTCCAGATTTTTTAGATACACGAACTTTTTTGTCATCACGATGCTCTCTCTTCACTTTAGAGCCTTGCTTGCCATCCCACAGCATAACGTTAGAGATGTGAATCGGAGCTTCTTTTTTTACAATACCGCCCTTGGTATTTTGCGCAGAAGGCTTTGTATGTTTGGTGATGATGTTTACACCTTCCACCAAAATTTTTCCTTCATCAACCAATACCTGCTTTACCAGACGGGGCTTCTTGGCATCCTTGTCATCACCAGCGATAACAACCACCTGGTCGCCCTTCCGGATATTATACTTTGGTTTAAATCTTGTTTTCATTTTTATGTTTCTATTTTAATTCCTGATACTGCCAGGAATAGTTTACTTGAATTAAAGAACCTCAGGCGCCAATGAAATAATTTTCATGTAACCTTTATCGCGAAGCTCACGGGCAACAGGTCCGAAAATACGGGTACCTCTTGGCTCGTCGGCTGCATTGAGGATCACTACTGCGTTGTCATCAAAACGGATGTAAGAACCATCTTTACGACGCAATTTGTTTGTAGTACGAACGATTACCGCTTTTGCAACAGTACCTTTTTTTATACCACCGGCAGGGATCGCATCTTTTACAGTCACTACGATCTTATCTCCAACCTTTGCATAACGCTGACCACTATTACCCAACACACGGATACAAAGCACTTCTTTAGCACCACTGTTGTCCGCTACATTCAAACGGGATTCTTGCTGGATCATTTTTATTTATTTGGTATTTGAAATTTGAGGTTTGAAATTGTAGAAATCCACAACCTCAAATCTCAAATCAGAAATTTGAAATCTTATTTTACTTTTTCTACAATCTCCACTAATCTCCAACGCTTTGTCTTGCTCAAAGGACGGGTTTCAGAGATGCGAACTACATCACCGACGCTTGCCTCGTTCTTTTCATCATGAGCATGAAACCTGGTAGTCTTTTTAATGAACTTACCGTAGATTGGGTGTTTTACTTTACGTTCAACAGCTACCGTAATGGTTTTATCCATCTTGTTGCTGGTTACTGTCCCAATTCTTTCTTTTCTTAAATTTCTTGTTGTTGTTTCAGCCATATTTTTAAGCTTTTAGCTATTGGCTTCAGGCTTTCCCGCCCCAGCGGAATTGCTTTCAGCTTGCAGCTTTTTAGGCACTTAATTGTTTCTTTTTTAATTCAGTTTTCAAACGAGCCAATTCTCTGCGCAAACTTCTTATGCTCACTGGATTTTCCAATGGAGAAATAGCATGTGCAAATTCAAGTTTTTTTAAGCGGAGCTCATCCTCTTTAATGCGGGCCTGAAGGTCCTGCTCATTTAAACCCTGAATGCTTTTTTTGAAATCTACCGTCTTTGACATGTTTTCTAATTTGATATTTTGATATTGAGATAATAAGATATTGTGGACTTATACTATCGCAACATCTCACTATCCTGTTATCATATTTTAAGCTTCCGCCAAATCATGGCGCTTAATAAATTTTGTTGCGATAGGTAATTTACCCGCTGCTAATGCCAGTGATTCTTTTGCTACATTCTCAGGTACTCCATCAATTTCAAAAATGATGCGACCCGGTTGCACTACTGCAGCCCAAAACTCAAGGTTACCTTTACCCTTACCCATACGAACCTCGGCAGGTTTGCGGGTAATTGGCTTATCAGGAAAAATGCGGATCCACACATTACCTT
>JAICTW010000118.1 GCA_025936195.1 Flavisolibacter sp. | reverse complement strand
TGATCAGGGAATCTATGTTTGATATCTTCACTGCAATCAGATCACCAATGCTGGCATGATGTCGTTTATCGGGGTTGTGTGAAAATCGCGGATTATATACTTCCACTATTTGCGGCGTAGCAGATGCCGATGAGTCTTGCGCCTGAGAAAAAAAGAAAAGGACACAGAGTAACACAACAAGCTTAAAGCGGAGATAAAGAAACATGGTGATTAATTTAGAAGGTGATCTTTCATCTATCGTAATCCTCTTGGTTTCATCAATAAGGCAATCTCCTGTTCCCAGTGGTCCTGCATATCGGTGCCTGCTATTTCAGAGATTTGGGAAAGCGATTGCTGACGGCTTAACAAGGCTTTGTTCTTTATGCCTTTCTGCAGTTCATTGAAGCGGGTAAGACGGTCCACACGGCTGCGTAAACTGCCCTGCATGTCTTCCATTCCTTTCAGTACGCGGGTTACAGGCTTGCTTCCGAAAAAGGTTTGCTGATGCCATTTTTTATCCGAAGGACTGTACCAACTGAGGTATCCATTTTTTAAAATCTGTCGCGGTTGTTTAATGCTTCCGGTGAAACTGTATTTGGTAGTGTTGCTTGCTCCTCCGTCAAAATATTCGGGTGTGTAAAAATCAGAAACTAAAAATCCGTTAATGAAATAAGCATACTTGCTGTCTTCGCAGGGATCGCAAACTTCCACCAGATAGTGAACTCTTTCCTTGCCATTAGGCGATAATCCGCTTTTCATTTTATTGCCATAAGGATCTACCAGCATTTCGCATATCTCGTGCGAGCAGGTGAGTGCCCAACTTTGGCTGTATTCTACCAATGCATAGGGCTGATGATTTTTATCGTCGTGATAACCGGCTGCATCCGGATCATCAATTTGGTCCATGATGATGACAGGCCAGTAACCAAGCGGAATGTCTTTGATGTGTTCAAAAACATCTACCGTTGCTTTCACACCCCAAATGGGAGAGAGATCCTTGGTGGCCTGTTTTTGCAAGGCAGCTGCTCCTTTCGTCAATTGCGACATGGAGATTTTTCGTGACTGACATACCAACGCAATTTGATGAATGAACATAAGATTAGTTTTGGTGATGAACTGATCTTTCAATAAGTGCGGAGGAAAATCTTAAGATATTGATGAGAAGATCAATGACGAAGAATAGATCACTGACATTATAAAATTGAGAACTTTCTTTTTCCGAAACAACCGTATTAATACCTACAAGCCCCGGTGTTTTTACGGTGCCAATAAAAAAAACAGCCCCGCCATTGCGGAGCTGCTGCCTGTCTGATTGCTATAACCTTTCTTTTACGTATGCCTTACACTCTTCAAAAATTTTATAGCCAACTGCCGATAAAGGCATTGTTTACGTTAGGATTGCTTTGCAATTTTTTTCTTCGGCGTTTTACATCCATTCTGTGGCGGATCATAGCGGCAAACATCAAAGGAATGAAGATAATAGTCAGCGGAGGAATACCAAGGAACGAAATCCATTTACCGCCAAACATATTTCTCATTGGCCGCTTCAATCTTTCAGCAATCAAATACATGCCCGGAACCATCAACAAGGTCATAAAGAAAGCGAATGCCAGACCAAAGATGATGGTCCATGAAAGCGGTTTCCAGAAGGCTACGCTATCACCACCAAAGAAGATATGCGGATTCAATTCGGAGAACAGTGTAATAAAGTTGATATTGAAGCCAAATGCAATTGGCAGAAAACCAAGTATCGCTGCCAATGCGGTTAACATCACCGGAATGATACGTGTTTTACCCGCCTGTATCACGGCTTCTTTTGTGCGCAAACCACGGGCTCTTAATTCATCCGCAAATTCAATAACTAAAATCCCGTTCTTCACTACTATACCTGCCAAACCAACAATACCAATTCCCGTCATCACCACCGAGATCGTCATGCCTGTTAAGGCAAAGCCTAACAACACACCAATGATGCTGAATACAATTTCGGTGAGAATGATAACAGGCTTGCTAACAGAGTTGAATTGCAATACGAGGATGAATAAGATCAACATTAATGCGATGATTAATGCCTTTCCCAAAAACGCACCGGTTTCTGCCTGCTGTTTTCCTTCACCCGTTTGCGTGATGGTAACATTTTCAGGTTTCTTTTTAAAATTGTCAATGTAGCCTTTTAATATTTTGTTCACTTCTGTAGGCGTGTGGCCCTGACCTTCCAAAACATTTGACGTTAATGTAATGGCCCGTTTGTAATCTTTTCGCACTACACTTCCCAACGTACTTGTGTAATCAACTTTTACAAGATTGATGATGGGAATACTTTTAAAGCCACGAGACATATCAAAGAAGCTCACTTTGGTGTTTAGAAGATCTGTCAGTGTCTTTCTTTGCAGTTCGTTATTACGCAACTGTATTTTGTATTCATCATTGCCTTCTTTGATCTTTGACACTTCACGTCCGAACAATGCAGTACGAATGGCCTGGCCAATTTGTGCAGAGGAAACGCCTTCCTGCAATGCTCTTTCCCGGTCAACGGTTAAGGTGATTTCAGGATTGGTGAGATCCACATCCATTTTTAATTCTTCTATACCCGGAACATTGATGGAGTCCAAATAATTTTTCAAACTCACTGCAGTGTGGATCAATGCATCAAAGTCTTCACTCTTCACTTCAATATTTACGGGAGGATCGGTTGGCGGTCCGTTCTTTTGTTTATCCACCGATAATTCTGCTCCCGGAATGCCTTTCACTACGGCACGGATCGAATCTAGATAAGGAGCTGTAGAAACACCATGACGCTTTTCATATTCAACAAAGGAAACTTGAATTCGTCCTCTTTCAGGCCTTGTGCTTCTGTCGCCACTGTTCGGGTCTGCAGCACCAACAGCAACGTTAGAGATCACACTTTCCACCACTGGATTTTCTTTGCCATTTTCCATTCCCAATACTTTATATACCCGGCTTTCCAGCACTTTCGTTAATGAATCGGTGTATTCAACATCAGTGCCCGCAGGTAATTTCATATAGACATAGATCTGGTTGGGATCACCGCTTGGAAAGAAAACTACCGGCACCTTTGCAATGCCAATCAGGATAATGGATAGAATCAGTAAAACAAATGTGCTTAGTAATAACCAAACCGGCCTCCAACCTTTCAATGCCCAACGCAATGATTGTTCGTAGCGAACCATAATGCGGGGCAATACCCTGTTTTGAAAACCGTGAATGAGATCGTCAATAAAATATTTATTAAGAACAGCCAGTATGGCAAAAAGCAGTATGAGATTTCCAAAGAAGGTCACGCCTGCCAGATCCAAAACAATACCACCTGCAACAGCAATCCACAATGCCGGTTTTTTGAAAATAGCCGATTTGGATTTTTTTTCTCCTTCCGGATGGTTCATGAAATCCACAGCAAAAACAGGGTTCATGATAAAGGCCACAATCAGCGATGCCGACAAAGTGAAGATCAGCATTGTAGGCAGATAGATCATGAACTTACCAATAATGCCGGGCCAGAACAGCAAAGGGAAAAATGGAGCCAGTGTGGTTAAGGTGCCGGCAAACACCGGAACAAAAATTTCACCTGCAGCCATCATGGCCGATTTGGGTGCACTTAGCTTTCCTTTGCCCTCCACAAAAATGCGGTGTGTGTTTTCAATAACCACAATTGCATCATCCACAATAATTCCCAAACCAAACAACAATGCAAACAGCACAATAAAGTTGAGCGTAACATGTCCGCCAACAATCAAATCTGCCGCAGGCAAAAACATAAAGGCGGCAAACATGCTTAGCGGCACCGACAAGGCAACAAAGAAGGCATTGGTAACTCCCATGAAGAACATAAGAATGAGCAGCACCAGTATAAAACCAATGACAATGGAGTTGACAAGATCATTAAAGGAAGTTCTTGTAGCAATGCTTTGATCACCGGTGATCACCACTTTTAGATCTTTGGGAAAATAACTTTTTTTCAGGTCTTCAATTGTATTCTTAACAGCATCGGAAGTTTCAATTAAATTTTCACCAGCACGTTTTACAATGTTCAGGGTAATTACTTTTTTACCATTCAAACGGGCATAGCTTTCTGTTTCCTTAACTGTGTCTTTTACATCGGCAAGGTCTTTCAAATAAAAAGGAGCGCCGGTTGAATTACGTACAATAATGTTCTGAATATCTTCTGCTGTTTTCAACTGGCCTTTCAATTGAAGCTGGCGTTTCATATTGCCCACTTCCAATTGTCCGCCGGAAATATCCATGTTCTCACGGGACACAGCATTGGCAATATCATCATAGGTAACACCTGCCGCTTGCATGCGGTAATTGTCCACATTGATCTGGAACTCTCTTTCGGGTGCGCCAACAATATCTACACGATTGATCTGTGATAGTTCTTCCAGTTTGTCCTTGGTATCATCAGCCATTTTTTTCAGGCGCATCATGTCGTAGTCGCCACTGATGTTCACGTACATGATGGGCAGGTCCGAAAGGTTTACTTCCATTGCGGTAGGCTGTTCCGTTAAATCCGTGGGAAGGTCCTGCTTTGCTTTATCAATGGCGTCCTTTACCTTTTGCAGAGCCACATCTGTTTTTACATCTGTATTAAATTCAACAGTGATGGCAGAATAATCCTGCACCGAAGTACTGGTTACTTTGTTGATCTTGACACCTGTAATTCCTTTGATCTGTTTTTCGATGGGTTGTGTTACCAGGTTTTCCATATCCCTTGGTGAATTACCCACATAAATGGTTTGAACATAAATAGTAGGAATAACAATATCAGGGAATTGTTCCTTTGGTAATGTAAGAAACTGAAAGACTCCAATCACCGTAACAAAAACGATCATCAGGTAGATGGAGGTTTTATTTTTTATACTCCAGGTAGTAGGCTTGAATTGCTTAAACTTACCTGTAAAGTTTTCTAATGCACTCATGATACTTAATTCTGAATTGGCTTGTTAATTATTGCTGCTCTCGTTCAACTTTTTATTTGGTTTGTGTGGTGATCAACTGACCATCATACAAACTTTGAAATCCTTCGGTGATCAGCTGATCGCCGGCCTGCAAACCGCTCTTCACTTCTAATTGATCATTGTATAATTCACCTACTGTAACAGTACGCTTTCGTGCAATCAGCTTATCGCCTTCTTTTACAGCTACCATTACGTACTTGCCGGCTTCATCATTCTGCAACGTGTTTACAGGAATGGTAATGGCATTTGGATTGGCGTAATCCTTAATGTGCACTTTGGCAACCTGGTTAGGTTTTAAATTGCTGTTGGATGGAACCTTTGCTTCAATGTAAAAAGTTCGTGTTGCCGGATCAATGATTTTACCAACAACGGTTACCGTAGCATTGATGATGCGATTATTTTGATCGGGAAGCACCACTTCTATCGGGCTTCCTACTTTAACATCGCCAATGTAGTTTTCAGGAATGTTTGCTTTGATCTTGAGACTGCCTGTATTGACAATGCGAATTTGAGGAGTCAACGTACCTCCATTAAAAAACTCACCCACTCTTACATTCACCTGGTCAGCAACTCCGGATTGTGGTGCGGTTACAGTCATTAATGCCGCTTGCTTTTGAAGTGTGGCAATATTGCCTTCCAATGTTTGTACCTGTGTTTTTGCATTCAACACATTTTGGTACGTACCAATTCCCTGATCGTATAAATTTTTAGTTCTCTTGTAGGTATCGTTTGCAGCATTTAACTGAACACGCAAGGGCTCAATTTGTTGACGAATGATAGCATCATCCAAACGAGCCAGCACTTGTCCTTTGTTTACGTATTGTCCCTGTGTAACGTATAGAGCTTTCACCACACCGCCTTGTCCGTTGGGCGGCGCTACATAAGCAATGTTTGTGGCTTCCACAGTTCCCTGTATCTCTATAAAATGTTCAAAAGAGGTATTTTTTACAGGCGTGATGGCAACCAGTTTGGCTGTGCCCGAAGAAGCATTAGGATCCAGCTTTGCAATTTCTTCTTCAAGACTTGCAACCTGGTCATTGATCTTTTTTTGTTCGCCTTTTAATTTTTCAAGCTTCGCTTTTTTATCATTCAATGCTCCGGCTTCATCTTTCTTGCTGTTGCCGCAGGCAGAAAGCAGTATTCCGATCAATAACAGTCCAAATAAATTCTTTTGCATAATGTATGATTTGTTCGATGATGGTTTTCGTTTACTGAAGTTTTCCTGTTGCTTTTAAGAAATCAATCTTTGCATTGATGGCATCGTAAAGAGCAAGGATATAATTGTTCTGAGCTGTCTGTAAATCACCTTCCGCTGTTGAAATTTCGGTTTGTGAACCCACGCCGTTCTGGAACTTCAACTGTGTTTGATGGTACACGGTTTCTGCCAGGTCCATGTTTATTTTTTGATCATTCAATGTGGCTAAAGCGCTGTTGTAATTGTTGATGGCCTGCTTCACATCATTGTCTATACTTATTTTAAGTGCATCAAGATTATTCTGCGTTTTCTGTAATTGCAATTCGGCTGTTTTAATTCTTGCGTTTTGTGCAAAGCCGGTAAAAATTGGAATATTAATGTTTAATCCAACATAGGAAGTTTTGAACCACGGACTTCCAAATCCAAATTTGTTGCTTTGACGCGATGTGTTGTAAGTGGAGGATAAAGAAACTGTTGGCAGCTTGGCCAAACGATAGCGTCTTATATTAAACTCGTTTAGTTCTTTTCCTAATTCTGCATACTGATAATCTTTTCTATCGGCATAATTATAAACGGAAGCATCCAAAACACCATTGCGCACATCGGCTTCGGTAACCGTTTCGGTTAAAATTAAAGTATCACTAATGGGCATTCCCATAAGCAGCTTTAATCCTAAATAGCCATTATCAATACTATTCTGTGCTTTTTGTCTTGCGGTTTTTAGATTGGCTAACTGCACTTCCAGTTTGGTAATGTCTAATTTTTCGGCAAAGCCATTTTCAAACGATTTTCTTGTGTCACTTAAAAACTTTTCTACTCTTGCAATATTGGAATCAATAAGTACAAATTGATTTTTGCTTGCAGCAAGCTGGTAATAAATTTTATAAACATTGGCAATAATGTTTTCTTCAGTTACCTCCGCAGCTTTCCTCGAAAAATCCATGGTTGCCTTTCTTGCCTGCAAACCAATGAACACCTGTCCGTCAAATAATAATTGCTGCAGGCTCACTCCGGCACTTTCGTTAAAATTGGTGCCGAATTTTACTGGTATGTAGGTTCCTCTCGGCTGACCGAAAAATTCTCC
>JAICTW010000135.1 GCA_025936195.1 Flavisolibacter sp. | reverse complement strand
TGGTATCGTTATGCAGATTTATTATTGATTTATGCGGAAGCTGCAAGTCAGGCCAATGGTGGTCCTACTGCAGAAGCTATGGAAGCACTGAACCAGGTGCATCGCAGAGCCTATGGTAAAAATCCAACACAGCCTTCAACTGTTGATTTTAAGTTGGCTGATTATGATGCCAACAGCTTTTTGGATCTCGTTATCAGGGAAAGAGGATATGAGTTTGTGTATGAAGGTAAAAGATGGCTTACATTGAAAAGAACTGGTAAGGCCCAGGAAATTATTGGTGCTATTAAAGGCAAAACGATTGCGCAAAAATGTTATCTCTTTCCAATCCCAGCTTCTGAATTTAATTTCAACAAAGCGCTTGATCCCACAAAAGATCAGAATCCGGGCTATTAAAATTTCAGAAGTATTGTAACAAAGGATAGTATGGAGAACAACCTTTTTCCTATGAAAGCATCTTTAAATAATTAATTATGAGAAAATCTGGTTTAGCTATAGTCATTGTCGCTCTCTTGTCCGGCTGCATATCTGCACAAAAGAGTGTATCATGGAGCGATCCTTCCCTGCAAAAACAAGTTGATGCGAATATTGAAAAATACCGCAAAGGCGATGCGGTGATTACAGTTGTGGATAAACAGGGAAAGCCTGTTGTGAATGCTACAGTTGTTATTCATCAACAAACAAGCGAATTCAAATTCGGCAGCAATTTGTTTGCTTTACATCAATTGGCCACTCCTGATCTCAATCATAAATACGAGGAAGCCTTTTTGCATTTATTCAATTTTGCAACCATCCCTTTTTATTGGGCTGAACTGGAGCCGCAGCAGGACAGTCTTCGCTTTGAAGAAGGATCAAAACCGATGTGGCGACGCCTGCCACCGGATGAATCCGTGAAATGGTGCAAAGAGCATAACATCGTGATCAAAGGTCACCCAATGCTGTACATCAAGGGCAAGTTCATGCCTACATGGATATCAAGAACCGATCCTGAAGCATTAAGATATCTGGCTAAGAAAAGAATGATGCAACTGGCCGATCGTTATGGAAAGGATATTGCCGTTTGGGACGTGATCAATGAAGAAGTGGCAAGATTAAAAAATCCGAAGATATGGTTTCAGGCGCCAGACGATTACCTGGCCTGGGCTTTTAAAGAAGCAGACAGCTTGTTTCCAAAAACAACAACGCTGATGATCAACGATGAAACCAAAACAGTGCACGACAGCACAGAGGAATACATTGATCTGGTGAAAGGATTATTGCAACAAAATATTCGGGTGGATGGTATCGGCATTCAATTTCACATGCTGAAGCCAAAGGAATTTTTGAGTGGACAATATTTTCCCGAAGCACAAATGTATAAGGCTTATCAAGAATTAAGTAAATTAGGAAAGCCTCTTTGGATCACTGAGATCACCATTCCCAGCAGAGGTGAAAACGGCTGGCAGGACCAGGCAACAATCGTTTCTGATATTTATAAATTATGGTTCAGTGTTCCGCAAATGAAAGGAATTACCTGGTGGAACCTTGGCGATGGAACAGCATTCGGAACAGAAAATAGTTTCAAAGGCGGACTATTGGATTCGGTAATGAATCCAAAACCTTCTTATAAAGTTTTGGATCAACTAATCAATCATGATTGGAAGACAAATCTTACATTGAAAACCGATGCCAATGGAAAAGTAAATTTTAGAGGCTTCCATGGAGATTACATCATTGAAGCAAGCAAAGCTGGTGAACTGAAAAAGCAAATTCCATTTGAATTAAAAAGCGGAGAAGAAAAAGCACAAGCAAAATTGATTTTAAGTGAATGATCTTTCAAACTTATTTCTAACTGAAAAAATAAAGCTAACCTAAACAAGCAAATAGTATGAGTACGCAGCAGTATAAAAAAGAAGTGGGCATGATGAATCTGGAAAAGCTGATTGAAAGCCGTGAAACTGTTTCCGATGCAGAATTTCCTATTCCTGAAAAAGAACTTCTTTGCCGTTTTGAAAAATTATACACCGGCGCAGTTAATGATGTAATGCGTGAGTTTTGCCTGCTTAACCAGGCATTGCCAAATCGCATTCAGCCTTTGCGTGAATACCGGACCATTGCCGGTATTGCCTTCACGGTGAAAAGTGCACCCAATGCCATGATTAGTGGTGAAATGGAATTCCGTACTCAGATGTTGGATACCATGCATGAAGATGCTTTTGTGATTTGGGACACCAGTCAGGATGAGCAGGCTACTTTATGGGGCGGCGTGATGACAGCAACTGCTAAAGGCAAAAAAGTAAAAGCCGCCTGCATTGATGGAGGCATACGTGATACGCATCAAATATTGGAAGCGGACTTCCCTGTTTTTTATAAGTACCGGACATCAAATGGCAGCTTGGGAAGATGCCTGATCACACATTACCAGGTAACGCTTGCTATTGGCGGTGTAACCATCAAACCAGGTGACGTTATTCTGGGTGATATTGATGGTGTGCTGGTAGTGCCAAGAGACATAGCATATAAAGTTTTATTGCGGGCCGAAGAAATTTTAAATAATGAAAAAGTCATTTTTGGTTGGGTGAAAGAAGGACAAACCATTCAGGATATCAAAGAAAAGGGCGGTTACTTTTAATTTTTAAGACAACTTTCAAAATAGGAAATACCATAAAAATAAATGTCAATGATTTTTAAATCAGTTTTAAACATTGGGCCGAAAATACTTTTCTTATGGTGCCTTTTAATTTGTCCTTTCTTCATGCAAAACGTACCGGCTCAGGAACCGGCGACCACAAATAATTATAACAAAAATCAAAAGCCAAACATCCTTTTAATTTTAGTGGATGATATGAGTTACAATGGCATCAGTTGTTTCGGCAACAAGCCTTGGAAAACTCCCAATATTGATAGGATTGCTGCTAAAGGAATGAAACTGACTACTGCGTATGCTTCACCGGTTTGTTCGCCGACAAGAGCTAGTATAATGACAGGTAAATATCCGGAAAGATTGAATATCACAAACTGGATTCCCGGTGGTGTAGAGCGTTATAAGAATCCAATATTGACTGAAAAGCCTTTTCAACAATTTCTTCCTCTACAAGAGGTTACCATTGCGGAGGTATTAAAAAGAAATGGATATCAAACAGCCCAGATAGGTAAATGGCATTTGGGACAGGACCTGATATATTTACCTGATAAGCAAGGATTCGACTATCAGTATATGATAAAACAAACCAATCCATCTACCTACTTCGTGGAAAAAGACTCAATGCAGATCAAAGGTTTTTATGAAGATGATGCACCGGGGAGGCAATTTCTAACAGATCATTTGGCAGACAAGGCTATTGAGTGGCTTAAGCAGCCCAAAACAAAACCATGGTTTATGTATTTTGCCACATATGCGGTACATATGCCCATTGCGGCAAAAGATACTTTAGTTCAGAAGTATTTGAAAATGGGTTTACCGGCACAAGGTGTGGATGATGCCCGATATGCTGGAATGCATGAACACATGGATGAGGCAATAGGAAGATTGCTGGATTACCTGGATTCTGCGAGCTTGAGTAAAAATACAATTATAGTTTTTATGTCAGATAATGGAGGCCGCGAGCCGGAAACGAATAATACTCCTTTTAGAGGCGGCAAAGGGGAACTTTTGGAAGGTGGAATAAGGGTCCCATTGATTTTTGAATGGGACGGGAAAATTGCTTCCGGGACAGTGAATAATACGCCTGTTGCTGAGTATGACCTATATCCTACATTGTTAGATATGGTAGGCGTTACTCAATCAAAAAATGTAAAAATAGATGGCATTAGTATAAAAAATATTCTCTTACATACTGATAATAATTCAGACCTGAAGAATAGAATCTTCTATTGGAATTATCCTCATTACACTGGTAAACTTTATGGTAAACCGAGCAGCGCTATCAGGAAGGGAGATTGGAAACTGATTCACTTCTTTGAGGATGATAGCTTGGAATTATACAATCTGTAAACAGACATCACCGAGAAGAACAATCTTATAAAAAAGTATCCGGAAAAGGCAAAAGAGTTATACCAGGCCTTAGATAAATGGCGCAAGGAAGTAAATGCCAGGATACCTGAAAAGAACCCGAAATATGATCCCAAGCTGCCTTCCGGCTGGCCTAAGTCTTTGGCGGAGTAAGAAACCGTTCACTGATTACTCTATACAGGCATGTATTGTGTTTTAAATAAATTTTAAGTATGAGTACGATCAAATTATTTTTTGCTCCATTTATTTTTCTTGCAGCCTTTTCTTTGGTTCATAAGAACACAACGCCGGAAAAACATAGAAATAATGGGTTCAATGCGAATCAAATTGTAGTGGACGGACCGCTGTTGATAAAAGGACTTGAAGTAAAAGACTTTGATAAGAGAAGATGTATCCAGCTAAAGGATTATGTTACTCATGGGCTGGCAGAAACCCATCTTTTTCAATCTTCCGCCAGTTATGATATCACTCTATTTTATGTGGATGACAAAAAGGGAAAAGGGAAGGTTGATATTTATATAAACGAAAAGTCTGCCGGAAGTGTAAAATTTAATGATGAAAATCTGAAAGATTCTTCTTCCTTTACTTTTAAAAAACAAACACTTTCCGCAATCAACATCCAGCAATGGAGCAAAATTTCTTTGCGGTTCAACGGGGATAAAACCGAAAAATGCCGTATCGAAAAACTGGTGCTTACACCTGTTGGTGCATTTAGAGGTAAACTTGAAAAATTGAAAAAACCGCAAACACTCCAGGTTTTTGAAACTGCTGCCGATCAGCAGACTGGAAGAGAGCTGCTTCCTCATTTTGTAAATGATCGCATTGACAGTTTGATGCAGCAAAGGGTGGAGGCATTGAGACAATTAAAAACACCGCAGGAATGGGAGGCGCAACAAAATAAAACCCGCACAGAGCTCGAATCATTCTTTGGGAAGTTTCCTAAAAGAACTCCGCTCAACACAAAGATCACCGGCAAAATTGAGCATGAAAAATACACGATTGAAAAACTTTATTTCGAAAGCCAGCCGGGTTATTATGTAACGGCAAATCTGTATATTCCTAAAAATAGAAAGCTTCCGGCACCGGCAGTCCTTTTAACCAGCGGCCATAGCATGCCCGGCAAAGCGTTTTTGCTGTATCATGAGGCCTGTGTAGAGTTGGCATTGAAAGGTTATGTGGCATTGGCAATAGATCCAATGGGACAGGGCGAACGCATTGAATACTTTTCTAACGATTCCAAAAGAGCCAATATAGAAGGTGCCGTAAATCAACATTACTATTTAGGGCGACCTTGTTTCCTGGTGAATTGGACGTTTTCTGGATTACGTGTGTGGGACTGCATAAGGGCTTTAGATTATTTGGTATCGAGACCTGAAGTAGATACTGCCAAAATAGCTGCTGTAGGTAATTCAGGCGGTGGGCAGATGGCACTCTTAATTACCGCAGTAGACAAGCGCATTAAGGTTTGTGCTGCGGGCCACCCCGGCGGTGAGATGGAAAAAAATTATCTGCTGGGACAAAATTTATTCGACCGGCAAATTCTTGGTCTTATTGCACCTCGTCCCGTACGCATCATTCAGGGTGAGCACTCCGATGGCATACCGTTACAGCGAAAAAAAATTCAGGACATTCAACTTTTTATGGAAGGCCTGGGCTATAGTAAAGACAGGGCACAAATTACATTCGTTGATGGTGTACATGACCTGAAGCTTCCTAAAAGAGTAGCCGTTTACGAATGGCTAAACAAGTGGTTTGATAAAGAAGAAGAGGGTAGTACCCCAGCGCTTGTACAACCTGAAGCGGAAAACGATTTGTGGGCTACAAAAAGTGGATTAACGCTTGTTTCATTAGGCGGTGAAAGCGGACAAACGCTCAACGCACAACGACTCAAAAAAATTTATCAGCCTGCAAAAGATGTTTCAGAATTGAAAAGAAGAATTGCTGAAAGAATTCGATTGAATGTAAATGAAAAAAGAGGTGATATCAATGCACATTCTATTGAAACAATTCACTACGGTGATATCTCAGTGGAAAAGTTAACGTATCAAAGTGAAGAAGGAATGCTGATCCCTGCACTTTTGATCAAGCCCAAAAACATAAATCCTTCAGCACCGGTTTATATTTATGCATCGGAACAGGGAAAGCCACGCAGCTACAACGATACATTAATTCCTTTTGCTCTTGCACAAAAAGGAAATATTGTTTTGGCAATTGATGTAAGAGGGACTGGTGAAATAAGTCCGACAGCATCTTTGCCATCGCCGGTAAAATATTCCACCTGCACTGCACCACAATGGATACACGATTGTCTTGCCATTCAAAGTCCGGGTTTTGGCCGCACCATGCTTGGCATGAGAACCTTTGATGTGATCCGTGGAATTGATTTTCTTCAGACGAAGAAAGAACTTGAAGGCAAAAAAATTACAGTATATGGCGAAGGCATCGGTGGCTTGTGGGCAATGCTGGCGTCTATTTATGATACACGTATAAGCAGTGTAATTACAGAGAACACCCTGACATCTTACAAGCAGTTGGTCAATAATAAATACTATGCTGTTTCCTCCGCATATTTTTGGGGTGCTCCTGGTGTTTTGTGCGATTTCGATATTCCCGATCTGGTGCGTCTTGCACCTGAACAATGCTGGATAAATCCCATTAATGGTCTGGGTGAAAGATTAAGCTTTGCCAATGCCGCGGCAATTATTGGAAATAATAAAAAGGTTAAGGTTGTTTCATCTAAGAATAATTCCTCTGCATCTATCATTCCTTTATTTCAACCATGAGAAAAAAAATTATCAGGCATCTCTTTTTTCTAACAGTGGTGATGTTTTTCTGTAACACAATCAATGCTACTGTAAAACTTCCGGCATTGTTTTCCAATCACATGGTATTGCAGCAAAAAGCAAAAGTGCCGGTGTGGGGTTGGGGTTCGCCGGGT
>JAICTW010000778.1 GCA_025936195.1 Flavisolibacter sp. | reverse complement strand
ATTATGTAAGTTTCCTCACAAGATCAAACACTCACAAATAATCAGTTGCTTTGCAAAACTCTTCGAATACAATGAATGGTGAAATAAATAAAGACACATCAAATCTAAGTTCCCCCACCGGGGGACAGGGGGCCGGAATCATCTTCGCCATTGAATCTTCCTGCGATGAAACTTCTGCATCCGTTTGCAGAGATGGTAAAATTTTATCCAACTTCATTGCCAACCAAAAAGTGCACGAGCAATACGGCGGTGTGGTTCCGGAACTGGCAAGCCGTGCACACATGCAAAATATTGTTCCGGTGGTAGATGCTGCATTGAAACAGGCCAATATTCAATTGACCGATATTGATGCTGTTGCTTTCACGCAGGCACCCGGGTTGATTGGTTCCTTGCTTGTTGGAAGCCAGTTTGCCAAATCAATGGCACTGGCATTGAACAAACCATTGATTGCTGTACACCACATGCAGGCCCATGTGCTTTCCAATTTAATTCCGGACAAAAGACCTTCCTTTCCTTTTTTATGTTTAACCGTAAGTGGTGGGCATACACAAATTGTTGTAGCCAATTCACCAAACGAGTTAAAAGTAATTGGAGAAACTCTGGATGATGCAGCAGGAGAAGCTTTTGATAAATCGGCCAAACTGTTGGGCCTTCCCTATCCCGGCGGACCTCTGATTGACAAATATGCCAAAGAAGGTGATCCCAAAAAGTTCTCTTTTGCAGAACCCCAGATTGACGGACTAAATTTTAGTTTTAGTGGATTAAAAACTTCGATCCTTTATTTTCTTCAGAAGGAAACAAAGAAAGATCCTGATTTTATTCAAAATAATCTGGCTGATTTGTGTGCATCCATTCAGGAAAGAATCATTTCCATTTTGTTGAAGAAGTTTAAAAAAGCAGCATTGCAAACCGGAATTAAAGACCTGTGTATTGCCGGAGGCGTATCAGCCAACAGCGGATTGCGAAAAGCCTTTACCGGAATGTGTGAACAAAATAACTGGAATACTTTCATACCTCCGTTCGAATATTGTACCGACAATGCGGCTATGATCGCAATTACAGCTTACTTCAAATATTTCAAAAAGGATTTTGCTGATCTTTCCGTAAGTGCCAGCGCAAGAGCAGCCTGGTGATCAATTGTAAACTGTAAACTCTTAAACTATGCCCAATCCGTATTTTCAGTTCAAGCAATTTACAGTTCATCACGACCGGTGTGCCATGAAAGTAACAACAGACAGTTGCCTTTTCGGTGCGTGGGTTGCAAAGGAAATTCAATCTGTTCAGGAAGGAAACAAAATTCAAATTCTGCTTGATATTGGTGGAGGAACTGGTTTGTTGTCGCTGATGATTGCTCAAAAGAACGATGTGGAAATTGACGCAGTGGAAATTGATGCAGAAGCAGCAGAACAGTCAAAAGAAAATGTAAGTGCATCTCCCTGGAGCAAGCAGATCAAAATTTTTAATGAGGACATTCTCACCTTTCAACCAACGAAAAAATATGACTGCATTCTTTGCAATCCTCCTTTTTATGAAAACGAATTAAGGTCCGAAGCAGAGAAAAAAAATATTGCACACCACAGCAGGCAATTAACCATTGCGCAGGTGCTTTCAATTATTAAAAATCATTTGAAAGAAAATGGGCTGTTCTTTTTACTGTTCCCATTTAAGCGAAAAGGAGAAATTGAAAAATTGTTTTCGCAAAATGAGCTGTACTTTTTGAAATCCATTATTCTTCAGCAGTCGGTAAATCATTCTCCATTCAGAATTCT
>JAICTW010000431.1 GCA_025936195.1 Flavisolibacter sp. | reverse complement strand
CCATGTTTTCAAAATAAACGATCGCCTCCTCTGTTACAATTCTTTCGAGCAACAAAAACATTTTTCAAAACTGATCCGTCTTCAACTCTTGTCATGCATCTATAAAGATGGAAGCAAAATTGCTGTAATTTAATCACAAGTTCTCCTGCACTCTACGACAAAGAACGATTTACAATCAGTTCCTAATGAAAGCCTGACCATCGTCCTGCCTGTTGCGGAACAAGTGGTGCATCATCATAAAGAGATCAATGAGATTGAGTTAAGCAAAACAGAAACATCATGACAACAGATCAAATCAAAGCTCTTAATATTAAATTGAACGGCGCTTTGCAAGCCATGCTTCCTGAAATGGAAGAGATCTATAAAGACATTCATAGTCACCCGGAACTTTCGATGCAGGAAAAAAGAACAGCTCAAATTGCGGCGGACTATCTCAAAAAATACAACTGGAATGTAACAACAGGCATTGGCGGGACTGGCGTGGTGGGCATTCTAAAAAATGGTGAAGGTTCCACTGTGATGTTGAGAGCTGATATGGATGCACTGCCTATTACGGAAGCTACAGGATTGCCTTATGCCAGTACAGTTCGCACCAAGGACGAAGACGGAAGAGAAGTAGGGGTTTCGCATACCTGTGGCCATGATTTTCATGTCACCTGGTTAATGGGAACTGCACGTTTATTGGCACAACACAAAGAGCAGTGGAGTGGAACGGTGCTCGCCGTTTTTCAGCCGGGAGAAGAAGTGGGCCTTGGTGCAAAAGCGATGATGGATGATGGCATGATAAATCGTTTCCCTAAGCCGGACATCATTTTAGGTCAGCATGTAATGGTGGGCATTGCAGGTTATGTAGGACATAAAAGCGGTGCCATTCTTTCCGGGGGTGATAGCCTGCAGGTAAAATTATTTGGCCGAGGCGCTCATGGCTCACAACCTCAAAATTCCATTGACCCTGTGATCATGGCTGCTTCTACTACCATGCGCTTACAAACCATCGTATCAAGAGAGATTGATCCGGATAAAAGTGCGGTGGTAACGGTAGGCTCTTTGCAGGCTGGAACCAAAGAAAATGTTATCCCTGATGATGCAACACTAAAGCTCAACATCCGCACCTTTGATGAAGATGTAAGGCAAAAAGTTATTTCGGCAGTAAAACGTATTTGCTGTGCCGAGTGTCAGGCCTCCAATGCACCGAAGGAGCCTGAATTTTCCACCATCAACTACTACCCCTTAACTCAAAACGATGCGAAGGCAACTGCAAAGGTTGCAGAGGCTTTCGACGCTGTATTCGGCGACCGGTCCTACGAAACACCACGCAAATCGGCAAGTGAAGATTTTAGTGTTTTCGGCCGGGAATGGAAGGTTCCCTATGTATTTTGGTTTGTAGGCGGTACCGACAAAAAAGTTTTCTTGGAAGCGAAAAAAAACAATGCCCTCAACACAATTCCCAGCAATCATTCGCCGAAGTTTGCACCGGTGCTGCATCCCACTTTAGAAACAGGATTTCAAACCATGATAACAGCCGCTGCTGTTTGGCTAAACGCTCGATAAATGACAAATCATGCCCACACTATTTACACCTTTCTTGACCTGGTTGGAACCTTTGTGTTTGCGCTTAGCGGTGCGGTTGCAGCAAGACAAAAGGGACTTGACATCTTTGGCATTTTCTCTGTTGCTTTTACAGTAGCCTGCGGCGGAGGCATTATCCGCGACTGGTGTATAGGCGCCGTTCCACCTGCCGGTTTAAGCAATTGGCTTTATTTAGTAATGGTAGTTATGGCAACTATTATCACGATCGGTTTTTATAGACTGGTGAAAGTTTTAAATCAGCCGGTGATGCTTTTCGATGCCTTAGGCTTATCCGCATTTGCCGTTTCGGGAGCCCGTAAAGTGTTAGCCTTTGGTCATAATTATGAATTGGCTATTCTTCTTGGAACGGTTACAGCGGTAGGTGGCGGCGTGATACGGGATGTATTGCTTGGCCGGGTTCCTGTGATATTGAGAAAAGAGATTTATGCCTCGGCTGCCATGGTAGGAGCAATACTGGTTGTGGCAGGAGATTATTTTCAGTATTCAAGCGAGGCCGTTTCTATAGTAGCAATGATAGTTTGTTTCGGTTTACGTTTTCTGGGCCTGCATTTTCATTTGAATCTTCCTTCTTTCCAGAATAAGGAAACTGAAAAAGAGGAATAGCAATTAAGGTTTGAACTAATTATTTAATGCACCTTTATGAGCAATGTGGCTTATAAAATTTTTTCCATCACCTCACTTTCTAATTCAACTTTCTGCAACAACTCATCTTCCAGCATCTCAGCCATTGTTTCAAAATAAATGATCACGTCTTCTCTTAAATTTCTTTTCAACCAACGAAAACCACCGGGAAGATTTTCCAAAACGTTGCGATCTTCTAAATATTCAAGATTGTGAATGTCTGTTGGTGTTAATCCTAACTTTTCCAATTTAGAAATTAAAAGGTATGCCGGTACATTCGTAATGCCACAATATTCTTCTGCAATTTCGGTCCACTCGCCGTGTGTAGCCTGCACGTGTTCCAAAATCTCCTTCTTGCCTAAGTGCGTAACGACTTGTAAAATATGTCCGCAATTGCAGGAGCCATGATTGCCCCAGGCATAATCAGCACCATTGCGCAGGTTTTGCGCAGCTTCGCGGAGCGCATGGATCAGTTTTATATTTGGATGAGCCATGACTTTATTGTACAAAAATCATACTACTACATTCACCATCTTTCCTTTTACATAGATCAGTTTCTTCACAGGTTTCCCTTCTGTCCATTTTTGAACAACTGCATTGGCCAGAACAATTTCCTGCACCTGGTCTTGCGTAGCATTCATGTCCAGCACGATTTGCGTACGCAATTTTCCATTAACAGAAATAGGATACTCTTTGCTTGCCTCTACCAAATATTCCGGATTGAATTTTGGAAACGGAGCATTAAGTATGGTTGATGTATTTCCTAATTGATGCCATAACTCTTCAGCGATATGCGGAGCATAAGGTGCGAGAAGAATTAACAGCGGTGCTAAAATTTCTTTCTTGTGGCATTTTAAATCTGTCAATTCGTTTACACAAACCATAAAGGTGCTGACGGCTGTATTATAGGAAAAACGTTCCGTGTCTTCTTCAATTTTTTTGATGGTGCGATGAAGAATTTTTAATTCTTCATTCGTCGGCTTTCCTTCTGAAACTAATTTGCCCTTTTGTTCATCGAAGAACAAACGCCAGAGTTTTTTCAAAAAGCGGTGAACGCCTTCAATTCCTTTGGTGTCCCAGGGTTTGCTCATTTCAACAGGACCAAGGAACATTTCGTACATGCGGAAAGTGTCTGCACCATATTTATTAGTTATGTCATCCGGATTGACAACATTATAGTACCTCTTACTCATCTTCTCAACAACATCTCCGCATATATATTTATCATCTTCTAACAGAAATTCCGCATTTGCATATTCCGACCTCCATTTCCTAAATGCCGCTCTATCTAATTCCAATCCATCAACAATATTTACATCAACATTTACTGGACTTTCACGCCATGTAACAAAATCACTTTTT
>JAICTW010000497.1 GCA_025936195.1 Flavisolibacter sp. | reverse complement strand
TGCAAACGATCCAAAATATGGTGAGATATGGAATGATATTATGAATGAGTATGAGCTCACTCAAAAATATCTTTTGAAATTATCGGGCAGCAATGATTTAATGAGTGATTATCCGGTGGAACAGATCTCCATTCAAATGCGTGAACGGATTGTATTGCCGCTGACCACCATTCAGCAATATGCTTTAACGCGGCTGCGTGAGGAAAAAATGTTGTCGGAAGAAGACAAAACTATTTTGGAGAGGCTGGTTGTCCGTTCTTCGTTTGGGATTATTAACGCGGGAAGGAATTCGGCGTAATAGCTTGGAAATGTTTTTCTTCTTTACTTTTTGTCTTGATAGGAAACTATATACGTGTTAGGCCATAACGAATAAAAAAAATTATTCTTTCAGAAACCACAGCCCAAAAAAAGCTATTAACCAATACTCCTACCAATAACATAGGAATGCTATTAAAAAAGTACCAAGGGAACAATAGAATTGGCGATAAGTATATTAAGGCTTTCCCAAACGAATTAATTTGAACCTCGTCTTTAACAACCATCGGTGCAAGAACCATTAAATTGAGAATTATAAAAAATGAAACAAGCCAAACAATTCTCTGTATAGATATGTCCTTAAATATTTGCTTCACTTCTTTTTATTCGTTTTCTTTTTTACCTTTTGCTGATCCCCGCATAATACGGTGAAAAGATAAAGAAAAATCTGTAGTAGCTCAATGCGACTAGACCACTTGTGTTTTTACAATCAACGGACTTGCGTCTTTATTTTCCAAAGAACTTATACCCATTAAATATTCATCCACTTTTCTTGCACATTCACGTCCTTCGCTAATGGCCCAAACCACTAATGATTGTCCGCGGCGCATATCCCCGGCGGTAAATATTTTTGAAATATTGGTTTGATAATTCTTCTCGCTTGCTTTTACATTTCCTCTTTCATCAAGGTCAACTTCCAGTTCATTGATCAAACCTTCATGCTGCGGATGAACAAAACCCATGGCAAGCAATGCCAGTTCGCAGGGGAGTTCTCTTTCGGTTCCGGCTACTTCTACAAACTGCGCCGCTCTTCCTTCTTCATTGTATTTCCATTCAAGGTCAACAACCTTCAATGCTTTTAAATTTCCATTTTCGTCCCCGATAAATTCTTTGGTGGCAATGGCCCATTTGCGGTCAGAACCTTCTTCATGCGATGAAGTAATTTTTAAAATCATCGGATAAGTAGGCCAGGGCATTTGAGGCGTTCTGCTCTCCGGTGGCTTTGGCAATAATTCAAATTGCGTAATTGATTTTGCTTTGTGACGGTTGGATGTTCCAATGCAATCGCTTCCTGTATCACCACCACCAATCACAATAACATTTTTATTCGTTGCGAAAATATCTTCTTCGTTGAATGAACGATTGCTTACTCTTTTGTTTTGCTGTTTCAAAAAATCCATCGCGAAATGAATTCCTTTCAATTCTCTTCCGGGAATTTTCAGATCTCTTGGAATGGTTGATCCGCCTGCTAACACCACGGCATTGTATTCTCTCAGCAAATCATTGATGCTTACATCAACACCAACATTGGCATTGCATCTGAACACAACGCCTTCTTCTTCCAACACAGAAATCCTTCTATCAATCACCCATTTCTCCAATTTAAAATCAGGAATGCCGTAACGCAACAAACCACCTGGTGCATCATCTCTTTCAAAAACAGTAACCGAATGGCCTGCGTAATTCAATTGTGCAGCAGCAGCTAATCCTGCCGGACCAGAACCAACGATCGCCACTTTTTTCCCGCTTCTGTATGCAGGCTGATGTGGTTTTACAAATCCTTTTTCGTAAGCAATTTCAATAATGTGCTTCTCAATTTCTTCAATGGTAATGGCAGGCTGATTGATGCCAAGCACACAGGCACTTTCACAAGGCGCCGGACAAATTCTTCCGGTGAACTCGGGAAAGTTATT
The DNA here is from genome assembly GCA_025936195.1 of Flavisolibacter sp. Next base: position 1,322 of record JAICTW010000497.1, on the reverse strand, counting down.
TGTAGATGAAAGAATGTTGTACGCTTCCTGCCAGTTTTGTTTGTAAACAGCATCGTTGAAGTCTGGAATAAAATTTCCTAACGGGCAACCGTTGTGGCAAAACGGAGTGCCGCAATCCATACAACGGGCAGCTTGCTGGTTTAGCTTTTCATCACTAAACCGTTTGACAAACTCTTTGTAATCGTTAATGCGTTCCTGCACCGGACGCTTTTCCGGTAACTCTCTTGTGAATTCTAAAAAGCCTGTGAGTTTAGCCATGTTTTAAACCTTTGTTCTGTTTGAAGTTTGCTGAAGCTTTTCAAATTGTTCTTTATTCTTTTTGTTCCTTCTATCTTATTTCAGTTTTTTTCTACAAACAGAGAATTTATTAATGCTTTTATCAATTGTTTTATTTAGTTGTCGTGGTTAATTGCTGATGATGCTTTGGTTCAAAAAATGTCTGCTTTCCTTTTGCAATAATTTTTATGAGCCCATCTGAATTACTACTATGATTCTTCTCTTGCGTCGCTCCCGATAGCTATCGGGATTGTACATTCTTATCGCTTATCATCACATCCGACGTTCACTATTGTTTTCAACTACTCATTCAATCCAATGTTTCAAAATGCCGCTCCTACGGAGCTTTGAGAAACATCATCATTTATCTTTCTACCAAAATGTCGCTCCTACGGAGCTTACGCCTTCGCTGATTTCGGCAACTGCGTTTCAGTAATGACACTTCCATAATGCACAATAGAATTCCTGAATGTTCAAGTGAGTGATGGCGCTTGCTGCGCCACAGGCTACAACAGACGTTGATATCAGCAATCAGATCACTACATAATCATCAACTTTTATTTTAAAGAACTAATCAAAAAAGTGAAGCACCTACAACTCAAGTCTCCATGCCAGTCGCGGTGGAAAGCAGAAATTAAACAGTCACCGTTGCTTTCTTCAACTGCAAGGCCTTTTTATAATCTCTTGGAAATACCTTTACAAAATTCTTCAACTGGTTTTCGAAATCATCTAAAATAAATTTGGCGACAGTGCTTCCCGTGTTCTTGAAATGATTTTCAATCATCGTTTTTAATTCATCAACATCATCATTACTTACGGGATCAAGATCAACCATTTCCTTATTGCACATGGTTGCAAAGTTTCCTTTCACATCATACACATAAGCAATACCACCGCTCATGCCTGCTGCAAAATTTCGTCCTGTATCTCCTAATACAACAACTCTTCCACCAGTCATGTACTCGCAGCCATGATCGCCAACACCTTCAACGACTGCATGCACACCGGAGTTGCGAACGCAAAAACGTTCACCGGCTTTTCCTCTG
>JAICTW010000581.1 GCA_025936195.1 Flavisolibacter sp. | reverse complement strand
AGAACTGATTAGTTTTTAAAAGAAAACTATTTCTGATATTGAGGCAGATTACCTGGCGACAAAGAGGAAAATATCAAGCTTTAAAAACTTCCAATAAAACCATTGAAAGATTCTAAACTGCTCCCCTTCTCATTCTACAAAGCGTATCGTTTTAATAAACAAATTATGTTCGCTCCCCACAGGAAATTTGACAAACACGTCGTGATGTCCTGAACTATTTTTTATTGCCTTACTGAATATCCTCCAGCCGCCTTGTGTTCCATCAATATTAATGGTTGCTATTAGTTTCCCCGTTGTCAGATCATCCAACCATATTTCAATTTTGCCGCCGGTCTTTGCGGAAGCCTGCACTTCAATTTTGGCAGGCGTATTTTTTCCGTTGCCCAGTTCTACTCCCGATAACATAAACCATCCACCATTAGATGAAGTATTGGTCACTGCCTTATCGGATCCCAATTTGATTGTTTGCACTCCGTAATAATTGCTGTAGCCAGCCGCTATAAGAGAAGAAAAGCCATCCTTGCAAATAAAGAAATCAAAATCAGCAGGTTTTCCTTCTGCAAATAAACCAACGCTCGTTCCCACCCAGGAATTCCAATTGGGCTGCGTTTTATCGAGATTCACTGAGCTGATTGGAGTGCCAACAACGGTCCATTTGTTGCCGTCACTACTGCAGTAAGCCGTTAAATTGTGTTCATTCCTTTCAAGCTTAAGCCAAATAATATTACCAAAGGAATTGGATAGTACACGAGTTGCTGTATCAAATTTGAAAATGATTTTCTTACCATTATCATAACCGGTAAAAAGTTCGATAAAAACTTTTTGATTGCCGTTTGTTAGATAAAAGCCAGCCTTATGAGATGCATCAGTTGCATTAAAATCAACCTTTGTGACTGCAGTGTAATAGTGATCCGTTTCTTTCTGAACGATATGTGCTCTTGCCGTATCCGGAGTAAGTCTTAACCATCCTTTTCTTTGAGAAAATGAATATTGACTGTATGCTTTCTTAGTTAAAAAATGCCAACAATTATTGAGAGAATCATTATCAAAATAATCCGATTGAACGCTGCACCATTGTCCTGAGTTGGGAAGGTCTGGTCTTAATAAGGGTGCGGTTGTTGGTGGTAATCCCCAAGGACGATCACCTTCCCAGACAACCTGATATAAAGAAGTCTGACGGCCCATTCCCGACCAATCATCTCCCGGCAGACGTTCATAGCTCTGACCAAGTGTCCACCAAGTTCCATCAGCCAATTGCAATGGTGCAGAAATATGATTTGGACTTCTGAAACCAGTGTTAGGATCAGTAATTGGTTTAAAGAAATTGCCAAGCCTTTCCCATTTTGTTGAATCGCTTGTAAGAACTTTAGTTCTTAGTACATATTGACCACCCGATACATCACCCGCAGGAAAATAATAGTAGTAGCCATTCCTTTTACACATCACAGGTCCTTCTGCCCAACTGTATTGCAGGTTAGCATTGATCCAGTCAAGATTAATGACGGTATCAATAAGCTGCCCATCTCTTCCCAATGCCTGAATTCGATTTATCTTCTGACCGTTCTTAATAATCATGTAAGGTTTGCCATCATCATCAACAAAAATGGAATTATCGTAGCCAAGATCTCCCGTAACAGGGTTGGTTTTTACGTGCACAGGAATTGACCACGGGCCATAAGGAGAACTTGCTTTAGAAAACCATTGACCATTTGAAGAAAAATAAATCCAGTAAGAATCATAGAAGCGGGTAATGGCGCCCTGCCAAATTCCTGCAGACGGTCTGTCTGTAACAAAACCGGCAATTGGCGGTGGAACAACCCTGCTGATTACCTGCCAATGAATTAAATCTTTTGAGTGATAAATGGGTAAGTATGGTGTAAAATGAAAACTTGATCCGCAGTGATAATAATCATCGCCGACCTTTAGCAAAGTTGGATCAGGATGATCACCGGGTAGCACCGGATTTACATAGGTTCTTACGCTTTGATAGTAAATTAAGGAATCTGCTGACGGATGAATAAGTTTCCTTAGCGCTGTATTTTGAGCCTTCAAACAATTAATGCAGAGTAAAAAAAATAAAGCAATAAAAGTTTTGTACTTAAAAATCATTTTACATATCTGTTTTAAATCTGTGCTCATTATAAATTTTACCTCGCATTATTAAATTCTCAAGTCGAAGACTTTTGGTGCTCAATAAAACTCAGAACATATTCTAAGTCAATAATCAACTTCATTGTATTACGACTGAAGCTAAATTCCAGCAATGCTCAGGCAATCAATAGCACATTTAGTTATTTTAGTGAACGAAATGTTCAAATTTTTGTTTGGCAGAAGTAAAATAAAAGCTGGTTTTCTATTCACTGCCATTAAGCTAATAAAGAACATTCCTTTGCTATCAGCAATTCATTCATAATACTTCATAAGTTATTTCACATTCATTAGCTTCCTGGTTGGTACAAGATGGGCTGTGTCGCTCGAATTAATAAGTATATAATTACTCGTTTTAGATATACCGATTAATTATATTTTCCATCCATTCCTGTCTTCCGCTTCTCATTTCAGGTTCACCGTTTTCAATAGCATACTCACGTAAATCTTCCAGTGATAACTTGCTCTGCTCAAATTCCTTTCCTTTACCGCTGTCAAAGGAAGCATATCTTTCTTTTCTGAACTTCCTGTATTCTGATTTCTCCAATACATCACTGGCAATGGTCAATGCTCTTGCAAAAGCATCCATGCCGCCAATGTGTGCATAGAAAAGATCTTCAGCATCGGTTGAATTGCGGCGCACCTTGGCATCGAAGTTAATTCCACCACCTTTAAATCCACCTGCTT
>JAICTW010000736.1 GCA_025936195.1 Flavisolibacter sp. | reverse complement strand
CTTGTTACAGTATAATTATCATCCTGCTTATAAGCCTCGAACAATCTTACTTTGGCAAGATAGGCTTCTGCTGCAAATTTGTTCGCTCTGCCTGGTTCGCCCGGTTGTGTTTCAGGAAGGTCATTAATGGCAACCTGAAAATCTCCGGCAATCTTTTCCCACAAAGAATCATTAGACATTGTGTTGGGCACTTTTAGTATATCGTCTTCCGATACTGTTTCATCAAACCATGGAATGTTTCTAAATAATTCTTTCAATAAAAAATACATGTGCCCGCGCAGGAAGTGCATTTCGCCAATGCGCGTAGTTCTCTTCGGAAAATCTGCATCAGTTAAATTATTCAGAGCTCTTAATGCAGCATTTATTCTTGATATAGCGCCATAAGCTCTTATCCATGTACCGGGAAAGCCAAAATCACCGGCGCCGTTGTTGGATGAATTAACAAGATAGAATTGCTCATATTTATCAAGTTGCTGTTGATCACCTATATCGCCACCACCTTTATAAGCGTCGTCGGAACGAATACTTCCATATTCCCACATGCTTGTAATTGGTGCATCCCACCAATCGTTAGCAATGCCCGCATAGGCCGCCGTAGCCAGACCATCAACAGCTTCCGGTGATGAAAGGTCTGATGCCGATAGAGCTCCCTGTGGTTTATAGTCAAGGTATTTTTTGCAACCCATAGATAGTATGATAGCTGCAGCAATTATTATTTTAATTCCATAATATTTCATACAATAATTTTTTTTGATGAATTAAAAGGTTGCATTAATGCCAATAGTATAAGTCGTTGGATTTGGCCATGTATTAAAGTCTGTTCGCTCCGGATCTTTAGATGTAAACTCCTTCGATTTGAGCGCAAATAAGTTTTGACCAGATATATAAATTCTTAGTCCTTCCATTTTAATACCATTGGCAATGTGTTGCGGCAGGTTGTAGCCTATCTGTACATTGCGTAGTTTAAAATAAGAGGAATTTACAAAGTAGAAATTAGATGTTCTGTCTTCTCCATTATGGTTTAATAAGCTCAAAGCCGGGATAGAGGAGCCGGTATTTTGCGGTGTCCACGCATCTAAAGTGCCGGGTCCGAAATTGCTTCTTGCATTTACAAAATCGTTGGCGAATTTATTTGGATCAAAACTGGTTTTTCCTGCAACGCCTGAACCAAAAAGTGTAAGATCAAAGTTTTTATAACTAAGATCAATACGTATTCCGTATTCCAGCTTTGGTAAGGTTGTGCCAAGCCATGTTTGATCATTTGCATCAATAATACCATCACCATTCAGATCAACATATCTCAAACGACCTGCTCCCTTTAATGCTCCATCTAAAACTCCTGGTTGTGTAGGAGCTTTTTCTGCTTCGCTTGAAGATTGAAAAATTCCATCTGTTTCATAACCAAAAATTGAAAAACGGGAATGACCAACAATAGAATGATTGGCATCACCCGGATATGCTGCACGAACATCATCTGGTATGCTTGTAACTTTATCATGCCAGTGACTTGCATTAGCGGTAATAGTATATGTAAGACCACTACCAGTTCTGTGATTATAACTAAGCACTGCTTCCCAACCTTTGTTATTTACATTCGCGCCGTTTAGAAATTGCTGTTGTCCTTCACCTAAAACAGCAGCAACCGGCGGTTGTATCAAGATGTCACTTGTTTTTCTTATGAAATAATCAAACGACCCGGTTATACTTTCATTTAAAAATCCAAAATCAAGACCTATATTAGTTTCAACAGTTGAGTCCCATTTAAGATTGGGATTGCCACGCTGCACTTGTACAAATCCTGAAGGCAGTTGACCAGTATTTACACCAAACAAATCATAAGCAGTGCCTGTATTAAGCCACTGCGGAAAAGCAGGACTTGATGTACCATAGTTTGCCTGCAACAATGTGTAAGCTGAAAGGTTACCAATCTCCTGATT
>JAICTW010000362.1 GCA_025936195.1 Flavisolibacter sp. | reverse complement strand
TCCTTTTTTGCGCAATTACCGCTGCTGGAAATATGGTAGGTCCACTACCATTAATATTGCAAGTTCGGTGCAGCTTAGTTCAGATGTGATAAAAGAGTTTCCACTTTTGATGATACCGAATGGTTCTGAAAAATTGAGTGTCCGTTACAGTATTCTTGTGAGTCAGCAAGCTTTGTCCAAAGAAGCGTATGAGTATTTGCAGATCATGAAAAGGAATACAGAATCTATCGGTTCCATCTTCGATCCGCTGCCTTCCGAACTCAAAGGAAATATTCATTGCTTGTCCAATCCTAATGAAGACGCTATCGGTTTTTTAACTGCTTCCAGCCTGTCCCGGAAAAGGATATTTATCACCCGCATGGAAGCCGATTGGAGATTTAATGAGGATTGTAGTGAAGTGGAGCGTGTATTGGACAATCCAGATTCACTTAAGTTATGGCTGCCAGGCTTTTTGCCCTGGAGTATAGATCAGCCAGACCCTACAGCCCCCAAATATTATCTGATGTCGCCCGGTGATTGTGTTGATTGCACATTGAGAGGCGGTGCTTTGGGAATGCCAGCCTATTGGTAATAAATTATTCTGTGAACACATGAAAGGAATGCGTAAAAAAATTGCCCCAGTTATTTCGGTTCTTGTTTTACTTTCTCAAAATGCACTCTCTCAAAACGATGCATTAACTGAGTTAAGAACAAAGTTTGATAGCTATACCCAAACTTTTCCTTCTGAAAAACTATATGTGCATACAGATAAAAATTTTTATACCGCCGGTGAAATTGTCTGGTTTAAAATATATAAGATAGGAGCTCCTGAGCAATCTGCAGTTTTAAGTAAGGTTGCATATATAGAAATTTTGGATGAACATCATTCAGCTATTGCCAAAGCCAAAATTGCTCTCGATGAAAAAGGTGGAAGTGGTTCCATTGAATTACCATTAAGTGCTACTTCCGGTTATTACACATTCAGGGCTTATACCAGTTGGATGAAAAATTTTGACGCTACTGTTTTCTTTGACAAGAGGGTTACTATTGTAAATCCTTTGAAAAGTTTGAATGCAGAAGAGAAAACAGTGCGGTATGGAACCATTGATTTTTTCCCCGAAGGCGGCAATCTTGTAAATGGCATTCCCTCTCAAATAGGTTTTAAAGCCAGTAATGCTGATGGAGAAACTGCTTCAGGAAAAGGCTTTCTGCTTAATGAAAAAAATGATACACTGCTCCGGTTTTTACCTTACAAATTTGGAATAGGAAATTTTCTGTTTACGCCTGATGCAGCACACAGTTATAAAGCCGTCTTCATTTTTGATGACAACAGCATTGTGGCAAAGCCTCTGCCCCAAATTTATCCTCAAGGTTATGTTATGCACGTTGAGGAGGAGGATGAAAATTATAAAGTGATTGTCCGGTCTAACAAATCATCAGCTTATCCTGAATTGTTTTTGATTGCACAAAATCACGGGGTCGTTAAGGTCGCTAAAAAAAATGTAATAGCTGGCGGTGTTACTGTTTTTTCATTGGATAAATCCGAGTTGGGACAGGGAATTACGCAGATCACTATTTTCAACAATGAAAAGCAACCGGTTTGTGAACGATTGGTTTTTATACCGCCTGCACTAAAAACAAATCTGGAAATCAAAACTTCAAAAGAAATATATAATAGCCGGGAACAGGTTTCCTTGTCCCTGTCTTCTTCTGTTCCGGCAAATCTATCGTTGTCGGTTTATAAATTGGATGCACTTCAAACCAAAGATGCCGTTGATATTAATGGTTATGTATGGTTAGAATCAGAGTTGGGCAGCGGAATTGAAAATCCTCAATATTATTTATCAAATACGGAAGAAGCGAAAAAGGCGGCAGATAACCTGATGTTGACGTATGGATGGAGAAGGTTCAAATGGGAACAGGTTTTAACTGATACAGCCGCTATTCAATTTTCTCCTGAACTTTCGGGACAGGTCATCAGTTGCAAAGTAACAGAAGCAAAAACGGGGAAGCCTGCACGTGATGTTCAGGTCTTTTTGTCCATTCCCGAAACCAGCTATAAACTTTATTTTGGATCAAGTGATGATTCGGGAGTGGTAAAGATCAATGTGAAAGATTTTTTTGGCAGCAGTGAATTGATCCTTCAAACAAAGGATGATCAGCCCGGGTATCAAATAGAAGTATTAAATCCTTTTTTTGAAGATTACTCCGCTATCTCTTATCCGTCATTTGCTGTTTATGACGATGAAAAAGCATTATTAGAGAATCATAGCATTGCTATGCAGGCGCAGCATATTTATCGTGGCGACAGTATTCAGCAGTTTTTGCCACCGGTTATAAAAGATACCTTCCCATTTTTTGGTCAGGCCTTATACACTTACCATCTTGATGATTACACAAGGTTTACCACAATGGAGGAAGTGTTACGTGAATACGTTCGCGAAATTAATGTAGGCGTAAAAGGCAGCGGTGATCTGAAGTTCAAGATCTTCAATGAAAACAACAGGGAGAACTATACCAACGATATTTTAGTGGTGGTGGATGGCGTTCCTGTTTTCAATACCGCAAAGATCTTTTCTATCGATCCCCTAAAAATTCGCAGCCTTGACGTTGTCAACACCAATTATGTTTTAGGAACATCCATTTTCTATGGGCTGGCCAGCTTTTCTACTTATAAAGGGAATCATACAGGAATAGACATTGACCCCAGGGCTATCAACCTGGATTACGAAGGCCTTCAAATAAAAAGAGAATTTTATTCACCCGATTATTCGTCGGAACGGCAGCGCCAGAGCCGTATTCCGGATCTCAGAACTACACTGTTTTGGTCTTCAGATATTACAACGAACCAAAAAATTCGGTTTTATACAGGAGATAACAAAGGGAAATACATTGCAGTTGTGCAAGGTCTTGATAGCAATGGTGAGCCTGTAACCTCTGCCTCTGAATTTGAAGTAAAGTGATTGGTCAGTTTACCGGAATTTATTCTTGCCCAGGGTAAATCAAACCCTGTCAAAATTGCATTAATGCTCCTCAGGCACAATCATTGATAACCAATTATGAACTATTAAATTCTTAATCAATGGGAAAAATAATTGGTATAGACTTAGGCACAACTAACAGTTGTGTGGCTGTAATGGAAGGCAATGAACCTGTTGTGATTGCTAATGATGAAGGCCGCCGTACAACGCCTTCAGTTGTGGCCTTTTTAAAAAACGGGGAACGTAAAGTAGGTGATCCGGCCAAAAGACAGGCCATCACCAATCCGCAAAACACCATCATGAGCGTAAAGCGTTTTATGGGCCGCCGTTATGATGAGGTGACAGAAGAGATCAGTCACTGGAGCTATAAGGTTGTGAAAGGTGACAATAATACCGTTCGTATAGATATTGATGGCAGATTATATACTCCGCAGGAAATTTCTGCCATGATCCTCCAAAAAATGAAAAAGATCGCTGAAGATTATTTAGGTCAGGAAGTAACGGAAGCTGTTATTACTGTGCCCGCTTACTTCAACGATTCACAGCGTCAGGCTACAAAAGAAGCCGGGGAAATTGCCGGTTTAAATGTTCGCCGTATTGTGAACGAGCCTACTGCTGCTGCCCTTGCCTATGGATTGGATAAAGGTGGAAAAGATCACCACATAGCTGTATTTGACCTTGGTGGTGGTACGTTTGATATTTCCGTTTTGGAATTGGGCGATGGCGTTTTTGAAGTGAAGTCAACTAACGGTGATACGCACCTTGGTGGAGATGACTTTGATAAAGTGATCATGGATTGGTTGGCAGAAGAGTTTAAGAAAGAAGAGAACGTTGATCTCCGCAAGGACCCAATGGCATTGCAGCGTTTGAAAGAAGCTGCTGAAAAAGCCAAGATCGAATTGTCTTCTTCATCGGAAACAGAGATCAATCTTCCGTATGTAACAGCAATTGATGGAGTGCCTAAGCACTTAGTGAAAAAATTAACCCGTGCTAAATTTGAGCAATTAGCTGATAATTTATTTGCACGTTGTTTGAAACCTTGTGAGCAGGCTTTGAAAGATGCCGGCCTCAGCACTTCTCAAATTGATGAAGTGATCCTGGTGGGTGGTTCTACCCGTATCCCGAAAGTTCAGGAGATCGTTGAAAAATTCTTCGGAAGAAAACCACACAAAGGGGTAAATCCTGATGAAGTGGTTGCCATTGGTGCCGCTATTCAGGGTGCTGTGTTAACCGGAGAAGTGAAAGATGTATTGCTGCTCGACGTTACTCCGTTAAGTCTTGGTATTGAAACCATGGGCGG
>JAICTW010000315.1 GCA_025936195.1 Flavisolibacter sp. | reverse complement strand
ATTTTCAGTGAGTTGAAATAAAAATCAGAAAAGCTTACTACTCAAAATGAATCTTCTTTAAAAAGCCTGATTATTTGGTGACTTCTATTAGAAAGCTGTAAAGATTGGTTTCGTCATTAGTAATACCCAGCTTCTTTCTCAGCCGGTAACGGCTGGTTTCCACTCCACGCACTGAAATATTCATTAGCTGGGCTATCTCTTTGGTTGTAAGATTCAGGCGCAGATAGGCGGCCAGTTTTAGTTCAGAGCCTGACAGATCAGGACAATATTCCTTAAGCTTCTTCAAATAATTGGAGTGTACACTATCAAAATGATAGGCAAATTGCTCCCACTCCTGCGCACTGTTCAATTCACCATCAATTACCTTGATGATTTTATGGAAATCCTTTGCGCCCTTTTCTATTTGCGCGGTTTCCTTAAATTGAACCAGGTCGCTTTTGATCCTGGTCAGAATTTCCACCTTGTGCACCAGGTTCATAGCAGAGGTGGCCAGTTCTGTATTTTTATGTTCCACCTCGGCCAACAGCTTTTCATTTTTTAACCGGGTGATCTTTTTATCACTCTCGGATATTTCCAGCTGGTGTTGCATTTGCAGCCTCTTCTGCTCTTCATCATACTTGCGTTGTTGCTCCTGCAATTTTACCCGTTGTTGTTTTTTGTATTTCTGCTGTTGGTATTTGTAGAACAAATAAAGTGCACCAACAAAGGCACATATATAGAAGGCATAAGCCCACCAGGTGCGGTACCATGGTGGCAGTATGGTAAAGGAAAAGCTGGCTACCGGAGATTCATTGTCGAAATTATTGCGGCACTTCACCTGAAAAATGTATTCGCCGGGTGGAATATTGGTATAATCCTTTTCGGTTTTTCTTGCCCATTCCGACCAATCCTTATCAAAACCTTCCAGGTAATAACTGTACTCTATTGTATTTTCTTCACCAAACAAAGTAGTAGCTGTCTCAAAATGAAGGGAATTATGAACGTAAGGAATGGAAGAGGCTTTTGCTAACGGAGCATAGCCGCCAAAAAGCAAACTGTCTTTAGCCGAAATGATGCTTACATTGGAAATGAGCGCATGCAGTGGGTAATGGTTCTTTTTGTACTCGGCGTAGTTCAAATGGTAAAACCCGCTTTCGCCGGTTATAATGATATTATTGCTGTCAATGATGTTGATGTTTTCAAATCCGTTCGCCTGTATTTTGTTGGTCAGTTCAGGAATAAAAACAATTTTGGAAATGCCGGATGACCGGTCAAGGATGCCTAATTTTTTATCGCTGGTAAACCAAACATTTCCATAGGGGTCTTCTTTCAAATAACTGATGTTTGATACGTTGTTCAATTTGGACAGATCAGAAGAAGAAATAAAATCACCGGTTTTGTCGTCATACTCAAAAATACCCTTGTCGGATACCAATATCATTTTTCTTCCGACGCTAAAAATTTTGTTGTGATTACCAGAAAGAACTTTATGCTTGTCCTTGTACATGCTTACAACCGGAACGCCTTTATCATAACTAACCTGGTACAATCCTTTGAAAGGATGCGAAGCCCATATAATGTTTTGATGTTGAACAACAAATCGTGCCGATTCGAAATGAGCATCCACCTTTGGACCGGCAAACCTTCCGGAGTTGAAATCATAAAAATTGATACCATTATATGTACCTGCAAGCATGGCGTGGGAAGCCCCGTTAACGTTTACGGATTGAAAATTCCAGAAACCTGTACGGGGATCAAGAACAAGGGCAGAATCTTTTTCTACCACGAAAGCACCGCGAAGATGCCCCATCAAAAGACGATCATTCACTACAGAAAAATTCCAGACCTGTCCCTTTGAACCTTTTACCGGCTTAAAAGCTCCCTTTGTATAACTAAGGTCGTTACCATTATTCACAGAAACCTCGTACGCACCGGAAACCAGCCCAAGGTATAATTTGTTATGATAAAGCATAGAAGCATAACCCGCATTCCGGTCTTCTCCGTCAGCAAAGATTTGCTGTATGGCATTACTGTATAAAACCAGGTCAATTCCGTTATCTGTGCCAAACCACAAATTCTTATCCCTATCAATGAGCATGGATAAAACATTATTGTTTTGAATGCCTTCTCTTTTTGAAATGCGTTGGACAAACTCACCTTTTTTATTGATGATGATACAGCCGGAGAGATTTGTATTCAGCGCAATGCGGTCTGCACTCAGCAAAACAGCACCGTAAATATTGGAGGCGGCAATAGCTGCAAGATCTTTTGTGCGAAATGCTGTTATCGAATCATTGTGTAAAATGTATAAGCCGTGTTGTTGCGTAGCTAATAAAATGCTGTCTTTACCAAATTTTATAGATGCCCTAAGCACAACATCACGGAAAAATGAATTGTTCTTTGCAGCAGCCATCCATTTGCCGTTTCTATAAGCCACTAATTTTTTGTCATTGTCCAGGGCTAGCAAACGGGAACCAGCTGTGCCCAGGAAATTCCATTGTATGCCATCGTGAACAATCATTTTCTTTCCATCATACTCCAATATTTTACGGTAGGCTCGAAAGAATACATGATTGTTATAAAGACAGATGTTCCAGACATCGGTGAAGTCTTTGCCATTGCCGTTTATCAAAGGCATTAAAGAGGTATAGTGTAAAGCACCTTTTTCATTGGCAGAGAAATAGCCGACCTCCGATTGTCCTCCAACATAAATTCTATTATTGTTGTCAATAGCAATAGACCGGACCTTTGTTTTGTTTGGAAGAAAATATTTGCGCCAGAAATTACCATCGAAGCTGAGAAGTCCATCGTTATTGGCAAAGTACAGAATGCCATTTTTGTCCTGAGCCATTCCCCAGTTTTGACTGCCGGCATTGTACACCTGCTTTGGATAATTTACGATTACAGGAATACCAATAGTGTTTTGCGCATTTGCGGTATAAAAACATAGAGACAGAAGAAGTACTGCGAAAAAATTTTTTAAGGTTCTGTTTTCAATTGCCAACTGCATAATAAAAATGGAAAACTAATTTAATACAATTTCAGAAAGCGCTAAATTCCTTACCAAAAGCATTCTTCAAAAGTAATGGTTGGTAAAAACTAAGGAGAAAGTATTGATTCGTCCTTAAGATTTTGATTCTTCTTATCAGAATTGTATTCCTCTCTATAATGCTACAGTGACACCGATACTAAGCTGCAAATAAAGATTCCCAGGTTCTGCTTGTGAGACAAATCATATACACAAACTCATCTTCCCTGCAAAACGGTTGCCTGGCCAGTAACAAGTGCTGTAAAATCGCTTACTGCTTCACCAGCTTTTGATATAGAACAGCATTGTTAGTAGTATATTTCAGGATATACATTCCTGAGGGATAATTAGTCATGTCCAAAGTCTGCGTAGTATCTGTGATGGATATTCGTTTGAGGCTTCTTCCCTGCAGGTTTGTGATCTCTACATAACCTTTAGCATCCGACCCGCTAATGCGAATAAAATTAGTTACGGGATTAGGGAAAATAGTGAGTTTACCGGTTGAAGCAGCTTTTACTCTAATAATGTTACTGAGTGTGAAGCTTCCATCCTGGTCTATCATTTTAAGACGATAAAAACAGCTCTGATGTGAGAGAGGGTTGTCCGTAAAAGAATAAAGATTTGTACCGCTGGTGTTTGCTGCATTCACAGTTCCTATGGCTGAAAAATGAAGGCCATCAAAGCTGCGTTCCACCTCAAAGCCTTCAGTATTCATTTCATTGCTGGTTTGCCATTGTAAAATATTGGCATTACCGCTGCTGGTACAAGAAAAAGAGATTAAGTGTAAAGGCAGAGAGGAGCTATAAGCCGCTTCAATATAAAGGCGTTTTACCGTTCCGCCACATGGGTCTCCTGCAAAATATGTATTTGAGGCCGTGATAGTAGCAGAATTTTTACCAATCAATGCCGTTTCTACAATAGTTTTACTGTTTGCTGCATGGCAGGAGCCGATAGTAAAGCTGCCGCAAGTTCCGTTGGGAGTACCGTAACTGGCAAAGATTACAGAACTAAATACCATGCCTACAGGTGCCGTAAGTGTTACCGAACCGTTTTCGTCAGCGGTACCACAAACCGATTGAGAAATTCCGCTAACAGAAATAGCCGATGCAATAACGAGTAAAAAGAGTTTCATATCAAGTGTTATCAGTTGGTTAGATTCCAAAAATACGGTATTCATTATAAAGTGATTTTAAGCCTGCTGTTCAGTGAGTGATCAACTCTCCTCATAAAGTTTGATGAAGCGAATGAGCAATTTTATTTCGTTGAACATATTGGTCCGACAGCAATTGTACTAAAAAGCTTAAAAGAATTGGAAGAAGAGAATTCCTCTTAAGCGTCAGGCATTATTCAAGTGTGGCCTGAAACAAAATCCGCGGAATGACCCGGGGATTTTAATTTCTATACTAAGGTGACTAACAAGTATTCGTTGTTAGTTTTCCTGTGCCTATAAGAACACAGTTACGGTGATGATAGCAACCAATAGTGAAACAGTAGCTAAAACCAGTACACCTTGGTATTTCTCGTCGTAAAATAGGGTAGTTACCTTTTTCATACACAGAAGTTTTT
>JAICTW010000704.1 GCA_025936195.1 Flavisolibacter sp. | reverse complement strand
CATGGTTTACAGTTTCTTTATGACATTGATAGCAGGGATAATATTCATTGCAGCATTTGAATTTGATGGCAATTACATCCAATGGTGAATGATAATGTTCACACCTGGTTTCATCATCAATTATTTTTCCTTTAACTGCAATCATAAAATCATTTCAAAAACTTTCTGCTCCTTGATTTCAGTAAAACCAATCGCGGTATAAAACTGATGTGCACCTTTTCTTTTTACATGGCTTCGAACCCGTATTTCATTTATGTTTTTTTCTGCGCTCCATTGTTGAACGCTTTGCACTAATTTTTTGCCAATACCTTTTCCTCTAAAATCTTCATCCACTACCAGCCCACCGATTTCAATAAAAGGCCTGCTTTCCAGCAATACAGCTTTGAACGCATGTATCCAGCCAAAAATTTTTTCATTTTCTGAAGCAACAAAAGCAACATGATCTTCTCTTGAAATAATTTCTTTGATTCGTTCTACCGTTTCAGCAATTGGTAAAGAATAACCTAATTGTTCCGACAGAACTGCAATGCTTTCGGCATCTTCAACAGCAATCTTTCTGATTTGATCATTCATGTTAAAACAAGAGGCTGCACAAATGTACAGCCTCCATCTTCATGCAAATGAAAACCTTTATTGCTTTGCAGCATTTGTAGACGTTGAATTGTTGATTTCTGCTTTTGTTGCAGTATAAAACACCAATCTTGTTTTTGCTTTTGTTTTACCGGCGGCAGTTTTTGTTTTCACCTTCACTTCGCTGTCGTTGTTAGCCAAATCCGTAACATCTGCACTGTTGTTGTTAGCAAATATGGCTGTTGGTTCCGCTGTGTTGTAAGCAGCTCCTAAAGCTATGTTCAGTGTATTGGTAGAAGGATCGAAAAATAAAGTGCCTTCAGGAATTTGTTTTCCGCTTTCTGTTTTTTGTGAAATGATTCTGTAAATGCCGGGAGATTGTTTCAGATAGGCTTTCATAGTGCCTTCGGGTAGTCCTGAGATATAGATGATTCCCTGGTTGGTAGTATCAAGACTAACTGTTACGTTCTGGGAAGTGCCGTCAGCTGTCGTTAGCTGATACGTTCCTAAAGCCGGAAATGTTTTTTCAATGGTCAATGGTTCCGGCATTGGTTGTAACTGATATTTTGCCTGAATGGAATCAACTGTTGATTGGGCGTTTACGGATGCAGTAACGAATAAAGCTGCAAGGAAAATGAAAATGAAGTTTTTCATATGAAGTCATTTAATTTTTTGGGAAAGGTTTTGCCCCTACTTACATAATACTGTGCCAAAGATTCAATCAGACCAAATTTTTTTGGACGTAAACGGGGCTTGTTAAAATTTTTAGCAAAATCAATGGCTACTGTATCTTCGCTGCTATTGATTTTTTGAAGCAGAACATGAAAAAACAAGAGTCGCCAACGAATGGACATGCACAGGAAGAGTTCATAGAAGTGTTCGGAGCCAGGGAGCACAATCTCAAGAATGTTGATATTGCCATTCCAAAAAATAAATTGGTTGTTATTACCGGGATTAGCGGAAGCGGAAAATCTTCGCTTGCTTTTGATACAATTTATTCCGAAGGCCAGCGCCGTTATATGGAAACCTTTGGTGCGTACGCACGCCAGTTTATTGGTGAAATGGAACGGCCTGATGTGGACAAGATCACAGGTCTTTCACCGGTTATTTCTATCGAACAAAAAACAACGAATAAAAATCCACGCTCTACTGTGGGAACCGTTACTGAAGTGTATGATTTTTTGCGTTTGCTTTTTGCGAGAGCAAGCGAAGCCTATTCGTACAATACAGGAAGGAAAATGGTTCGCTGGAGTGAAGATGAAATCGTTAACAATATTTTCAAGCGCTTTGATGGATGCAAGATCACTTTATTGGCGCCACTGGTAAGAGGCCGCAAGGGACACTATCGCGAATTGTTTGAAGAGGTAAGAAAAAAAGGTTTTTTGAAAGTGCGTGTGGATGGAGAGATCAAAGACCTTAGTCCAAAAATGCAGGTGGACCGTTACAAGATCCACGATATTGAATTGGTAGTTGACCGGCTGAAAGTGACAAGAGATATGCGGACACGGATCAGTCAAAGCGTTCAGCAATCATTGAAGTTGGGGAAGGACCTGATGTTTGTTT
>JAICTW010000779.1 GCA_025936195.1 Flavisolibacter sp. | reverse complement strand
GCTGGTTGCTTTCTTCCAATGCAAGATATCTTTTCAGTTGATTGATGATGTGCAAAGGACTGATCAATACAGGGCAGGCCTGTACACATGCCTGACAGGTAGTGCAGGCCCATAATTCTTCGGTGGTGATGTAATTGTGCAGCAAGGTTTTTCCATCGTCCACGAAACTTCCGTTCTTGTCAATATTGTTCCCCATTTCTTCCATGCGGTCGCGGGTCTTCATCATGATTTTTCTTGGAGAAAGAAGCTTCCCAGTTTGGCTTGCCGGACAAGCTGCCGTGCATCTTCCGCATTCCGTACAGGTATAAGCATCCATCAAACTTTTCCAGCTTAAGTCGGTAACATCTTTTGCACCAAACCGCTTATGGTCTTCCTGCGTCGCCTCTGTTGGAACCGTTTCTGGTTGCATAGCATACAAAACTTCTTTTTGAATCTCCGGCATATTCGTCATCTGCGCCTGCGGCTTCAACCGTGCATAATAAGTATTTGGAAAAGCCAAAAGAATATGCAGATGTTTTGAGTAAGGAAGATAATTCAGAAATAAAAAAACACCAGCAATGTGCAGCCACCAGGCGCCTCTTTCAAGGCCTACCAAAGAAGAACTGCTTATGTTGGAAAACAAAGGAGCAATGATGGACGAAATCCAAAACGGTCCCACATTGTGATAGTGTTCATAAGCTCTTAATTGCAAGGTTCTGTCGGCAGAATTCATGGTGAGAAAAAGCGTCATCAGCACGATCTCAAAAATCAAAATATAATTGGCGTCGCTTCTTGGCCAGCCGTCTAATTCAGACATATTCAACCGGCGAACACGAACAATATTTCTTCTGATCAAAAAAATGACGCAGGCGGTTAACACTAAAAAAGCCAATACTTCAAAAAAATCAATAACAAACGTATAGATATTACCAAGGTATGGCGCAAACAAACGATGCGTTCCGAAAATACCATCGAGAATGATCTCCAAAATTTCAATATTGATGATAATGAAACCCGCATACACGGCGAAATGCAGCAGGGCAACGAGCGGCTTGTCAAACATTCGCTTTTGTCCAAAAGCCATGAGCATTACATTCTTCCATCGCTGGGGATCGGGTTCAAATTTTTCATCGCGGCCCAATTGAATATTCCTGCTGATGAATTTTACTTTTCGAACAAAGATCCAGACGGCTGCTGCCGTGAGAAGAATAAATAAAATTTGTTGCACCAAATGCATAATGCTAATTTAAGCCCTGTAAAAATAACAGATAGAATGGAAACCGTACAAACAAGAAATGCTTTATTGGATGAAGCAACGATCAACCGCAAATTAAAACGCATGGCTCTGCAAGTGGCCGAGCAAAATATTGATGAAAAGGAACTGGTTCTTGCCGGTATCAACGGAAATGGAGAAGTAGTGGCGCAAAAGCTGGCCAGTGAATTAATGCAGATACATTCTTTTCAAATTCACACCATCACCATTCATATAGATAAAAGAAGCCCATTGGAGGTTTCTTTGAGTAACCCTGTGGATATTGAAAATAAAACAGTCATTATTGTTGATGATGTAGCCAATACGGGTCGAACGATGTTGTATGCACTCAAGCCTTTTTTAAATTCTTATCCTAAAAAAATTCAAACATTGGTTTTGGTGGAAAGAAGTCATAAACTTTTTCCGGTACAAACTGATTATGCAGGATTGTCCATTGCCACCACCTTGCAGGAACATATTGCAGTGGAAACAAAAGGAGAGAAGATTACGGGTGCGTGGTTGTATTAGATTGCAGATT
>JAICTW010000755.1 GCA_025936195.1 Flavisolibacter sp. | reverse complement strand
AGGAAAATTTCTTACTGATCCTATCTGGTGGTTTTATCTTTTTTGGCTACCAGCTTTCCTGTTTGCGCAGTATGGCCTTGAAGGAACTGATATCGCCTTGCCTGTGGCAATAGTTTATACAATGTCTACTGTGGGAAGTATTTGGGGAGGCTGGTTGCCACTCAATTTCATAAAGAATGGCTGGCCTGTTTACCGTGCGCGCAAAACTTCAATGCTGATTTATGCGTTGCTGGTACTGCCGGTAGTTTTCGCGCAATATCTTGGTTCGTTGAATATGTGGCTGGCGGTATTTATCATAGGAATTGCCACATCAGCACACCAGGCGTGGTCAGCTAATATTTTCACTACTGTTTCCGATATGTTTCCGAAGAAGACAGTAGCCTCTGTTACCGGAATGGGTGGCATGGCCGGTGCAGTTGGCGGGATGCTGATTGCATTCCTGGCCGGAAAATTATTTGATTTTTATAAAGCAAAAGGCGACCTCGATGCAGGTTATTTTGTTATGTTTATCATTTGCGGTTTTGCGTACCTGATAGCATGGGTATTAATGCACTTTCTTGCGCCAAGGCTTAAGCGCATAGAATTAGAAGATTAAGGAATTCAATCATAAAATCAGAACAATATCATGAAGGACTTTTTAGACAAAGATTTTTTGCTTCAATCAGAATCAGCGAAAAAGCTATACCACATTTTTGCAAAAGGAATGCCCATCATAGATTATCATTGCCATCTTCCGGTGCAGCAAATTGCCGATGATGTTAATTTTGAAAACCTTACCCAAATATGGCTGTATGGCGATCATTACAAATGGCGTGCAATGCGTACCAATGGTGTTGACGAAAGTTATTGCACAGGCGATAAAAGCGATTATGAAAAATTTGAAAAATGGGCAGAAACGGTACCCTATACTTTACGCAATCCACTGTACCATTGGACCCACCTGGAATTGCAACGATATTTTGATGTTCACGAAATATTAAATCCGGAAAGCGCAAAAAAAATCTATGACGAATGCACTGAAAAGTTACAGACAAAAGATTTTTCTGTGAGGAATCTTCTGAGAAGGATGAATGTAAAAGTTGTGTGCACTACCGATGATCCGACTGATAGCCTGGAATATCACCAAAAAATAAAAGACGATGGATTTGAAATAAAGGTACTTCCTGCCTTTCGCCCGGATAAGGCGATGAATGTAGATAACCCGGTTGACTTTAATAATTATGTGGCAAAACTCGAAGCAGTGAGCGGCATACAAATTACCGGATTTCATTCTTACCTGGATGCTTTAAAGCAACGCCACGATTTCTTCGCCTCAATGGGTTGTTCGCTGTCTGATCACGGCCTGGAATACACGTACGCGGAAGATTATACCAATGAGGAAATTGAAAATATTTTTGATAAAATCCGCTCAGGAAGCTCATTATCGGAAAATGAAAACCTGAAGTTCAAATCGGCAATGCTGTATACGTTTGCCGTTTGGGATTGGGAAAAAGGGTGGGTGCAGCAATATCATGTAGGCGCTTTTAGAAATAATAATCTGCTGCAGTTGAAATTGGCGGGGCCTGATACAGGCTGGGATTCCATTGGAGATTTTCGCCAGGGAAAGCCATTGACCAAATTTCTGGGGCGACTGAACGCGGAAGATAAATTGACCAAAACAATTCTGTACAATCTGAACCCGGCAGACAATGAAGTGTTTGCTACGATGGCCGGTAATTTCAATGATGGCAGCATACCTGGAAAGATGCAATTCGGATCCGCATGGTGGTTTCTTGATCAAAAGGATGGCATGACCAAACAATTAAACGCATTATCCAACATGGGCCTGCT
>JAICTW010000593.1 GCA_025936195.1 Flavisolibacter sp. | reverse complement strand
GAAATTGTAAAACTGGGTGGAGAAATTCGCGAACGCATACGGAAAGGCGAACACATTTACAACTTTACCGTTGGTGATTTTGATCCTGCTATTTTCCCCATACCAAAGGAACTTGAAGAGGCTATTGTGGAAGCTTACCGTAATCATTTTACCAATTATCCTCCCGGCGAAGGAAGTCTGGAATTAAGGCAGGCAGTGAGTGCTTTTGTAAAAGAATACCAGGGTTTGGATTACAATGTTGATGAAATATTAATTGCGTCCGGTGGCCGTCCATTGATCTATGCCTTCTTTCGCGCCATTTGCGATGCGGGAGATAAAGTAATCTATGCCGTGCCTTCATGGAACAATAATCATTATGTTCATTTTGTTGGTGGCGAACATGTGTTGATTGAAGCAAAAGCAGAAAATAATTTCATGCCTACAGCGGATGATATTAAACCGCACATTAAAGAAGCTGTTTTTCTTGCTTTGTGCTCTCCGCAAAATCCAACTGGCACTACGTTTCGAAAAGAAGAGTTGAAGGCCATTTGCGATTTGGTGGTGGAAGAAAACAAAAGAAGAGGCGACGATGAAAAGAAGTTGTATGTAATGTACGATCAAATGTATTGGCATCTTACTTATGATGGCATTCGCCACTACGATCCGGTTTCTCTTAATCCTGAAATGCGTCCTTATACCGTGTACATTGATGCCATCAGTAAAGTGTTTGCCTCTACCGGTGTTCGTGTGGGTTGGAGTTTGGGTCCTGCTGTCATTTTAAATAAAATGAAGGCCATTCTTTCTCACGTGGGTGCATGGGCACCTATGGCTGAACAAAAAGCGCTGACAAAGTTTCTTTCACAAAAGCAGGCCATTGATGCTTTTCTTAACCAATTTAAAAGCGAACTGGAAGAAAGACTGCGCCGCATTTATGACGGCATCATTCAACTGAAACAGCAAGGATACAATGTAGATGCCGTTGCTCCTGAAGCAGCTATTTATCTTACTGTAAAATTTGATCTGGCCGGAAAGAAAACTTCTGATGGAGCTGTTTTACAAAACCAGTCTGATGTAACTTCTTATTTATTGCAGCATGCAAGTTTGGCTGTAGTACCTTTTTATGCCTTTGGTGCGCCTAAGAGTTCGCCCTGGTACAGACTGAGCGTAGGCACTTGTAAAAAAGAAGAGATCAATGAAATGCTGGGGAAACTTTCCGATGCACTGAAGAAATTGAGTTGATCAGTTTTTATTGATCAAAAAGTAAAATGGTTTCAACCTCAGGTGACGCGTAGCTTTTAAAATGGCTTTCACTCTTGAAGTGATTTTGTTGCGGGCAACTAATTCGTGAGCAAGACAAAACACATTGCTGCGTTCCACCTTCAATAAAATCTGATGCAGGTTTTCCACTTCACGTTGTAACAAATCCTCATTAAAAACATCTGCCTTATACAAAAGCAGCAGGTCCCTGTCATAATTTTTCATCGTTGCCAATTTTATCCTTTCGTGCTGGGGCATCCGCAATTACTGCCCTTGCCTGTGCCGGAATAATAATTCCTGTGGCAACCAGCAACAGTAATTGCAGTCAATAACAATGCCATATAAATGATGCGTTTCATAAGAAGATTTCTAAATTAAACTATTTTACAAGCGTTTTAGTATGCTAACTGAACAATGTTCAGAAAATAATATGGATCAAGCCGAAACTTTGCTGAACCCCAACATTTTAATTGCTCCTTTGGACTGGGGTCTTGGCCATGCTACCCGCTGCATTCCGCTGATCCGCCAGCTCGTGCAAAAAAATTGCCGTGTTCTAATAGCCGGTGAAGGCAAAATAAAGCTTTTGCTTCAGAAAGAATTTCCACAACTTGATTTTGTGCCGCTCAAAGGCTATCACATTAGCTACTCAAAGAACAGTTGGTTGCTGCCGCTGCAGATCGCCAAACAAATTCCAAAAATTATTTCAACTATACAATACGAAAATGAACGCCTCAAGGTAATCGTAAAAGAACAAAATATTCATGGAATTATTTCAGATAACCGCTACGGATTTTACCATGAAAGCGTTCCTTCCGTTTTTATGACGCATCAACTGCGCATTAAAACCCCTTTCGGGAAAATGATTGATGATTTTTTGCAGATGCTCAATTATAAATTCATTGACCGCTTTACAGAATGCTGGGTACCCGATAACGGGAGTTCAATGAATCTAGCAGGAAAGCTTTCACATCCGGAGAAGAAACCTGCCATTCCCGTAAGATATATTGGACCTATTTCACGATTTGAAAAATTAAGTGAAAAGGAAAAGCATTTGCTTGTCCTTCTTTCCGGTCCTGAACCACAAAGGACCATTTTTGAAAATGCATTGATAGGGCAATTGAAAGAGTACAAAGGTTCTGCAGTTTTTGTAAGAGGACTGCCCGGCGAAAGCGGCCTTTTGCATCTCCCTTCCAATATTTCTGTTTACAATCATTTGTCCGCAGAAGAATTAAATCAAACAATGAATGCAGCTTTTGTTGTCATCAGCCGTTCCGGTTACAGTACCGTAATGGATCTTGCTGTGTTGAAAAAGAAAAGCATTTTAGTTCCTACACCGGCACAAACCGAGCAGGAATATTTATCAAGGCATTTGATGAAGAACAATTTTGCGCTTTGCATAGAACAAAAAAAATTCAGGTTGAAGAATGTATTGGAACTTGCCAGTCAATTTAAGTATCAGATTGACAATTTTTCTTCAGAAGA
This sequence comes from Flavisolibacter sp., assembly GCA_025936195.1. Next base: position 75 of record JAICTW010000593.1, on the reverse strand, counting down.
CGCTTTAACTACAGCCGTCAATGCTTTCATTGAAACTGTAAAAACTTCCGCTCACTAACAACTTGCTTCTATCTT
>JAICTW010000739.1 GCA_025936195.1 Flavisolibacter sp. | reverse complement strand
TTCAAACCTTCTATGAAAATTTCTTCAGGAATGGTTGGCATGGCCATTCGCTCTGCAGAAATATTAAAACGGTTGAAATTATCATAAGGACGAAAGATGTAAGCATTTCCTTCCCTATCCCTGTATGCTTTTATTCCTTCAAAAATAGCCTGGCCATAATGTATGGCAGCCAGTGAAGGACTTAACAAAAGAGGTTGGTAAGGTTTGATCTCTGCATTCTTCCACTCACCATTTTCATAATCGGCCTCCAGCATGTGATCCGTAAAATATTTTCCAAAGGGCAAATTCTCAAAACTAAAGCCATGTAGTTTGCTTTGCTCCACCCTGTTTACAGTTATATCCATCGTTGCAAGCATATAAAATATAATTTAGCAACAAAGAAACGAAAAAATCATCAGTCACTACCTGATACCAATCACTGCATGAACTTAAATAACATACGGCTCAAAGCCAATATGCTGGCGGACTTGTATAAAAATTCCTTAGTGGAAACAAGTGCAGTTTCCGTGTCCGAAAAAGAACAAATGAAATATTTAGGAAACAATCAAAAAAATATTTTGGTTGTTGTTTCACATCAAACAGTTCCTTTCTTGCCGGATGATGAATTGAATTTTTTAACCAATATTTTAGCAGCCTGTAAATTGAGTATTGCTGATATTGGCATTATCAATAACAATCATGCAGATCAAACTGGTTTGCAGAGTATGATCAATTCGGAAGCTAAAAACGTTTTGCTTTTTGGTGTAGAGCCTTTGGCAATTGGATTGCCCATCAATTTTCCAGCTTTTCAACTGCAGCCATTCAATAACCGTACTTATTTATATGCACCTGTTTTATCACAAATCGAAAATGATAAAGCATTGAAATCAAAATTGTGGAGTGCATTGAAAGTTTTGTTTGGCATTTAATTTCACCGAATGAAAATCATTTTTGCAACTAATAACCAGCATAAGGTTGATGAAATACGTTCAGCACTTCCGCAAAACTTACCGATTGTTAGTTTAAAAGACGTAGGAATTGATATTGATATTCCTGAACCACACGCTACTTTACAAGACAATGCTGCAGAAAAAGCAGAAACCATTTTCAATCTTACCCAATCAAATTGTTTTAGCGAAGACACCGGATTGGAAGTATATTCATTAAACAATGAACCTGGTGTACGCAGCGCAAGGTATGCGGCTGAATACTCCGACAAGCTCAGTGTGACATCTGATAAAAACATTGATAAGCTTCTTTCAAAACTGCATGGTTCATCTGATCGCAGGGCAAGATTCCGTACGGTGCTCTGCCTGATCCTTGAAGGCAAAGAATATTTTTTTGAGGGTGTATGCGAAGGTGAAATCATTAATAAGAGAAGAGGCAGGGAAGGTTTTGGTTACGACCCTGTTTTTATTCCGGAAGGTTCCGTCAAAACCTTTGCAGAAATGAGCATGGAAGAGAAAAACCGCTTCAGTCACCGCAGAAAAGCTGTAGATAAGCTGGTAGCATTTTTGAATACTCTTGAGTAAAGAAGTTCAAAGCTTCGAAGCCGAATGAGGTACTTGCAGCAATTTTAAACGTATTGAACTTTGGAATTTTTAAACCATTAAAATTTGAATAAGGCAAGCAACCAAATAATTTCCGAATCCGACTTATTAGAAGGATGCCGGAGAGGAGACCGGAAAATGCAGCAGGAACTGTATGACCGGTTTGCCTCTAAAATGTATGGTGTTTGCCTTCGTTATGCAGGCAATACCGAAGAGGCAGAAGATATTTTACAGGATGGTTTTATCAAAATATTCAATAAGATCAACAGCTATCGCGGCGAAGGATCTTTTGAAGGTTGGATCAGAAGGATCTTTGTCAATACGGCCATTGAACACTTTAGAAAGAAAACCCACCTGCAACCTATAACCGAAACAGAAGAGAATACGTTTGA
>JAICTW010000062.1 GCA_025936195.1 Flavisolibacter sp. | reverse complement strand
TGTCAGAGGTTCTTCTTAAGAATCTTTATCAGTGATTTTTCAGACTTCATACAACACAATTCATGCTTCGCAAATTGAGTGAAGTTTTATTGAAGCATCTGTTCCCATCTTGTGGTCTTTTCAAAAAATACGTAAACTGATGAGAAAAATAATTTTATTAAGCATTGGGTTCTTGCTTGTTGGAATGTATGCAATGGCCCAAACCCGCACCATTTCCGGTAAAGTAACCGATGAAAAAGGCAATGGACTTGCCAATGCTTCTGTCGTGGTTAAAGGAACCAATATAGGAACAACTACCACACCAGATGGCAATTTTTCTTTTTCGGTTCCCTCAAACGCTAACACCTTAATCGTTTCTTATGTAGGAAGAAACAGCCGTGAAATTTCGCTCACCGGCAGTAATGAATATAATGTAAGCCTTACGCCTGCTTCCAATGGAAATCTGGATGAAGTGGTGGTAGTCGGATATGGAACACAAAGAAGGGCTAATGTCACTTCATCGGTAAGCACCGTAAAATCTGCCGATATTCAAAACCGGCCTTACACTTCGGTGGACGAGGAACTGCAGGGGAAAGTAGCCGGTTTACAGGCCCCTGTATCAACCGGACAGCCTGGTGCTTTTCAGGCCATACGGATAAGAGGTATTGGTACAGCTACTGCCGGTGCTGATCCTTTGTTTGTGGTTGATGGAATTATCATTAATGCCGGTGACCTTACCGGACTTACTACAACGGCTAATGCCTTAGCTGGATTGAATCCGAATGATATTGAAAGTGTAACTGTATTGAAGGATGCGCAAGCCACATCTATTTATGGTTCACGTGGTGCTAATGGAGTAATTGTGATCACTACTAAAAAGGGACGTGCCGGTAAAACAAAGTTCAGTGTGGATGTGGAAGCAGGTATAAACAAATTGGCCGACCTGCCACCGAATGCCCGTTTTTTAAATGCTGGTGATTATCTGATGTTATTAAGAGAAGGTGTGGTCAATGCAGTGCTCGATCAGGGTGGAACGCAGGCCCAGGCCAATGCCGCTGCCGATCAATATGCACAGGCATACGGAGAAGGAACCAGTGTGAATACAAACTGGCGGGATGTGATCACCCGTACAGGGCAGCAGCAACAATATAACTTGTCTGCCAGCGGTGGAGATGCTAAAAACCAGTTTTATGTTTCAGGCGGTTATTTTAATCAGCAGGCAACGGTAGTTGGTTCTGATTTCAAAAGATATTCTTTTCGTACCAATTATAAACACGCTGCCAATGATAAGTTGAGCTTTACAGTAAACCTTACCGGTTCCAATGCCATACAAAATTCACCTAATAACGGCGGTGCTTATTCGAACCCCGTTGGTACCTTGCCCTTCCTTCGCCCAACACAAAACCCCTACAATGCAGATGGATCTTTAAACATCAGTACCGATCCAAATGATCCTACGGCTTTCAATAGCGGTAATTACAATCCGCTTTATATTGCTAAATACGATAAATACATCACCAACACCACTTTGTTACAAGGAAGTGTGGGTGCAGAATATCTTGTTCTGAAAAATTTAAAATTCACTACCCGCTTCGGTGTTGATTACAATTTAATTGAGGAACAAAATTTCTGGAACCAGTTTCATGGCGATGGTGTTGGTTACGGCGGACTTTTGCAAACCAATAATTCACGCCTCTTTAATTGGATTGCTACCAACCAATTTGATTACAATACTGCTTTTGGGCCGGAGAGAAAGATCAGGCTTGATGCCAAATTGGGATATGAAGCGCAAAAGAACAAAGGGTATTTTGTGTATTCGGCAGGTCAGGGATTTCCTCCTACCAATCAGCTTTTTTATAGTACCAATTCCGCTACTCCTGTAGGTGCTTCTTCCTCGGGTTCTGATTATGATTTTGCAGGCGTGTATTCTGCCGTTTCTTTGAATTACGATAACCGCTATGTGCTGAGTGGGAGTTTTAGAAGAGACGGTTCTTCACGCTTTAGTGAAAATAATCTGTACGGTAATTTCTGGTCGGTTGGTGCTGCATGGAATATAGACCGTGAACAGTTTTTCAACAATGTTTCTTTTGTTTCAGGTTTGAAGCTGCGTGGTTCTTATGGAACAAGCGGTAATGCGGCTATTGGTAATTATCAGTGGAGGCCAACCGTTCATTATGGTGTGAACTATGGCGGTCAGCCCGGAGGAAATTTTGATGTAGTAGGTAATGAAAATTTAACCTGGGAAACAACCAAGCAGGCTGATATTGGCCTGGATGCCGGCTTCTTTAAAGATCGTTTAACGCTGATGTTTGATGTGTACAGAAGGGTTTCAGACGGACTGCTTTTCAATAATCCTCTTTCTGCTACTACCGGCTTTACGTCGTTCATTGATAACGTTGGAAAAATTGAAAACAAAGGGTTTGAAATAACACTGGGTGGAACACCTGTAAAAACAAAAGATTTTTCATGGAACCTCAACTTCAATTTATCACACAATAAAAACAAAGTGTTGAAGTTGCCCAATGGAAAGGACATTACATCCAATTCTCCGTTCATTTGGAGAGAAGGTTACGATTTTCAAACCTATTATGTTCGTGAATGGGCCGGTGTAGATCCTGCTAACGGCGATCCGCTGTGGTATATAGATGGCACACACAGCAAAACCACTAACGACTATAGTCAGGCGCAGCGCCAGCTTATAGGAACGGCTGCTCCCAAATATTATGGAGGTCTTACCAGCACGTTTAATTTTAAAGGATTTGATCTTCAAACCGATTTTGTTTACAACTATGGAAATCTTGTTCGTGATAGATGGATCACCTATTCTATTGATGGGCAGTATGCCGATCTGAACCGCTATGCAATCAATTTAAAAAGATGGCAAAAGCCTGGTGATATCACCAATGTTCCAAGGTATGTTTTTGGATCGGACAATAATTCAAATGCTTTCTCTACAAGATTCCTGTACAAAGGTGATTTTATACGGTTGCGCAACTTAACCGTAGGATATAATTTAAGCAGTAGTGTTGTCAATAAGCTGGGCATTTCAGGCCTGCGGCTTTATGTAAGAGGTACCAATTTATGGACGAAGACCTATGATCCAAATCTCACTATTGATCCTGAGCAAGGTATTAACAGTTTCAGCAACCTAAATATTTTCTACACCAAATCCTTAACCGCAGGATTGAATCTTACTTTCTAAAACAAAAATTATGAAGACGAACATCAAAATATTTATTTTTTCTATGGCAGTGCTTGCAAGTGCAAGCTCCTGCAAAAAGAAATTCTTTGACCTGCAGCCGTATGATGCATTGCCGGTTAACAAAGCCATTACCAACGACGCCGATCTGAATGTAGCTGTCAATGGTATGTATGCATCACTGCGCAATGTGGACCTTTACGGAAGAACCTTACCTGTTAAAGGTGACCTGGCTGCTGATAATGTTTATTTGAGAACAGGTAATTCAGGAAGATATCTGGTGTTCAGGGATTTCAATGAAACTGTAGCGAACGGCGAAGCCAACAATGTTTGGAATGCTGCTTATGCTGCTGTTAAAAATGCCAATCAGGTGATCAATGCCAGTCTTGCAAGCAGTCCCACTGTGGATGAATTAAAAGGCGAAGCCTATGCAGTAAGAGCGTTGATGTATTTTGAACTGGTGCGAAATTTTGCACATCCTTATACAGTAGCGCCAAATGACCCTGGTGTTCCTATTGTAACAACATTTGATCAAAATGCATTGCCTGCCCGAAATACTGTAAAAGAAGTGTACACACAGATTGTCAATGATCTGAATAAAGCGTATTCACTCATTTCGCTTAAGCAGGGTCAAAGCATTGAAATCACTTCTACAAAAACCAGCCGCGAAATGACTTCGGAATATATTTCCAAATACGCCGCCAAGGGCTTGCTGGCAAAAGTTTATTTAACCATGGGCGACTGGCAAAATGCGAAAGATGCTGCACTGGATGTGGTAAACAACAGTGGTTTTTCTTTGGTGGATGCAGGCGATTATGTTGGTTATTGGGCAGATCCCGGCGCAAGAAATGATCAGGTGGAAACTATGTTTGAGATTTCAAGCGATGCCTCATCCAACCTGAGCTCCGACCAGCTTTCTGCATTTTACGAGCAGCCTCCTATCGGTTATGGTGATTTGTGGATTACGGATGATTTGTACAATCAATATAGTGCTACAGATGTAAGAAGGGATGTGATTCTCACAGGCAATTCTTCCGGACAAACTATTTACATCAATAACAAATATTCTAACACTTCCAATCCTGCAGACAAGGATGACATTAAAGTGCTTCGCTATGCTGATGTTGTTTTGATCCTTGCAGAAGCTTATGCTCATTTAGGCAGCGAGCCGCAGGCATTGACTTATTTGAATATGGTAGCCGAAGCAAGAGATCCTTCTTTTGCCGGTTACAGTTCTTCAGGCGCCCAGTTGCTTTCAGACATCATTAATGAAAGAAGAAAAGAGCTGGCATTTGAAGGCGATCGCTACTGGGATTTGATGCGATTGAATTTACCGATCACCAATCACCTGAAGAATCAGATTCCTTATACACCGTTCCCAATTCCGGTGAATGATATACATCGCATATTTCCCATTCCGCAGGCAGAAGTAGATGTCAATCCGAACATTACTCAGAATCCGGGTTACTGACGGCTTAGAAAATAAAAAAGCAGCAGAATGAAGCTGCTGCTTTTTTATTCTGGCTGTTATCGCATTAAATCATAGAAGATTTATAAATGGAACGAGATGACGAAAGTAATTTTTTGCATGCTAAAAATCATAAAAGCTTTCGTAACCTTTTCGTGATTTTGACGTTTTAATATGACTTAACTACTTAAAAATATTTTTCTCATGTGCATGTTCAATGCACATATCCGGGTCCTGTTTTTACGGGACCTTATTTTTTAAGAGATTTACTTTACCAGTTGTTCATTTGTTCTTTTACAATTCGCTCGGGATCTTCAGGCTTATGATGCATCCAGTCAGGATCGTATTTTACAAAAAAGGACAACCACAACACTCTGGAAAAACGCATCAACCAGGGTTGAAGAACAGCAAGAACAACACAGATGGAAATGATCCAGAACAAAAATCGTTTGTCCTGAAAGGAAAACCCAATGGTAAGGAACCAAATTAAAAAGCTGGCAATAACAATGACAACACAGATCAAATAGCTGATGTAACTGGTGCCGTAATAAAAGCCAACTTCAATATCAGTGGGCTGTTTGCAAACGGGACATTCCTCATGCATTTCCATGATATGCTTCATTCGCAGGGACAGCGGATATTTAAATAATTTGCCTTCCCTGCATCTTGGGCAACGGCAATTGAACACTGTAGTCAAATAGTTTCTATGCGGTTGTTCTGTTTCCATGATCGTTATAGATAATCAAGAAGCTTTTCCATTTGCATGCTCCTTGATCCTTTGATTAAAAAAAATGCATTCTCCGGCCTCACGTTTTGAAGCCATTCCCCCGCTTCAGCAGGTGAGTTAAATCTTCTGTAGGTATGGTCTACTTTCATAAAATCACCACCAACTAAAATCACATCTTTCCATTGGTGTTTGTCAATTTCTTTAATAATGTTTTCATGTTCTTTCAAACTCTCTGCTCCCAATTCAGCCATGCCACCAAGCGTTAAAATTTTTCCATTGCCCTCTGCTTTGGCAAAATTCTCAATCGCAGCTTTCATGCTGCTTGGATTGGCATTGTAAGCATCAAGTATGATTTTGTTGGAATCTTTTTGAATAAGCTGCGAACGGCTGTTGGTGGGTGAATAATTTTCAATGGAATGTTTTATTTTTTCTTCTTCTACCTTAAAATAGTTTCCGAGAGCTACGGCAGCAAGAACGTTGGGCAAATTATAATCACCAACCAAATTGGTTTTAATAATTCCGGTAAAGCCCTTTGTAAATGACGCTTCTAAATACTGGCCGGAATTAAGAACATTGCCAACAACATTTGCATCTGTCGTTCCGTAAGTGTAAATAGTTGGAATGCCTTCGCTCATTTGCCGTAGATAAACATAGTCCCACATCACAAAAGCAGTTCCGTTATGAGCTTTCAAAAAATCATACAATTCACCTTTGCCTTTTCGCACGCCTTCTTCGCCTCCAAAACCTTCCAGGTGGGCTTTGCCACAATTGGTAATGAGACCATGGGTAGGCAGGGCGATTTCGCAATAGGAAGCAATTTCTCTCAGGTGATTGGCGCCCATTTCAATCACAGCCATCTGAGCATCTTGTTTGATCTTTAAAATGGTTAGCGGAACGCCAATATGATTATTGAGATTGCCTTCTGTTGTATAGGTTTTAAAGGTGGAAGAAAGAACAACGTGTATCAATTCTTTTGTTGTGGTCTTGCCGTTACTGCCGGTAATGGCAATGAAAGGAATATTGAATTGCTGCCTGTGGTATTTTGCTAAGTTCTGTAAAGCTCTTAATGCATCATCTACTAAAATAGTTTTTCCATCAATAGCATAACGTTCCTCGTCAATGATGGCATAGGAGCAGCCTGCATCCATTGCTTTTTGTGCAAATTCATTCCCGTTAAAATTGGGACCTTTTAAAGCAAAGAAAAGATCGCCTTGCTTTAATTTTCTGGTGTCTGTTTGTACCGATGAATGCTGTAAATAGACCTGATAGAGATCTTCTGTTGTCATCATTTTGCAAAAGTAGAAGGAAACTGCACTATATTATTTCAGGCGGGGTAAATAAAAAACCCCGCACAAAGCGGGGTTAATATCTGGTGTTTAGAATTATCGCTTTTGTTTTTTTGATCTGAAGAATTGACCTGTTTTACGTCCATTTCCTTCAGGGCTTCCCATGCGGTCCATAGCGCAACGGAAACCAATAGTGCTGCTTGCCTGATCTTCCTCCATAAAGCGGCGTGCACCCGGACTTAACCAATAAGCCATATCTGCCCAGCTACCGCCTTTATATACTCTTGATTTATCGGAGATCAAAGTAGTTTTTCCATAACCATAAGAAGCATCGGATTGTTCATCACCATCAAGGAAGTTGATCACATTGCCACGCTGGTAATTACGGCGCTTTGCACTTTCAGAATCGGTTACATTCCTCATCTTCACACGTCCTAAACTGTCTCTTGTAGCTTCGCCTGAAGAAAGGTCAATAGTTTGGAACACATTACCACGAACAGGAGCAATATCATCCACATCCAAAGGAGAAAGCGGACGATATACATCAAACACCCACTCGCTTACATTACCGGCCATATTGTACAAACCGAAACCGTTAGGATAAAAAGATCGCACATCGGAAGTGTACATCGCACGGTCGTTCAAGCCACCGGCCAAACCTGCATAGTCGCCTGTTCCTCTTTTAAAGTTAGCAAGGAAACGTCCCTGCCAGCTACCATGCTTATCTTCGCGAAGACCGCTGTATTTCATATCCTGTGTCCAGGGATAAATGGTTTTGTTTGATTGTAACTCCTCACCCGGCTTGCCTTCTTTCATAGAAGGACGTGGGTTTTGATTGATCATACCGTAAGCGGCGTATTCCCACTCAGCTTCAAAAGGTAAGCGGTAATTGGGAAGCATCAAGCCGTCTTCCATAGTTACCTGTGTTCTTGGCGTACCTTGTTCTGTTTTCAAAGGATTCTTTTTAGAAGTAGCTCCTTTGCCCGGCTGAGGTGTATATAAGCCTAACAGGTATGACTTGGAGGTAAAGTTTTCATCCTGTTGCTCACCGGCAATATTTTGCTTGGCGATATAACCCTTATTGATCAAAATACCTTCATTTACACGGTCGCTTCTCCAAAGACAAAAATCATAGGCTTGTCTCCAGGTTACCCCAACTACAGGATAGTAATTAAAGCTTGGATGGCGGAAGTAGTATTCAACCAAAGGCTCGTTATAGCTCAATTCACTGCGCCATACCAGTGTATCCGGTAAAGCAGCATTGATGATGTTCTTATTATTTTCGTCGGCTTCGGGGTCAAAAACGCGGGTCAGCCAGTGAATGTATTCGCGGTAGTGAACGTTGGCCACTTCGGTTTTGTCCATATAAAAAGAAGGAACCGTTACACGGCGGGGAACATTGTTCCAGTCGCCCATAACGTCTTCGTCTTTCTGGCCCATAGTGAACGTACCACCCTGAACAAATACCAAACCGGGCCCGGAGGCTTGTTCCTTGGATTTTGCTACCTGGTAACCACCCATGTTTTTGTCATTGTAGTTCCAGCCGGTAACATCAGACTTATCGTGTTTGTTTTTGTTGAGAAGCTTACAGGAAGTAAGTGCTGCGGTACAGGATAAAAGGATTAAAAAATTTTTTACTTGCATGGTTGCTGATTTTGTCTTTCTAAGGGACACATGGATTTTTAAATGTGTCCTGCCTTGGGAAACCTGTTTTCGAATAACTTTAACGCCGGCATACCGGTATTATTGTATCCCGAAAAAGAGATTTTCAAGACAGTCTTGCGAATATAGAAACATTGCCATAAAATAAATAGTGGATTTTACGTTTTTTCGATAGAAAATCTACGATAGCCACCAAATAATTGCGATGAGAAAGCTTTTGCTGCTGAGTGTTTACTGCTGTTTGCTACTTTGGACTTCTGCTCAAAGGGCATATAAGCCTAATTCTGTGCTGGCATCGGGTAACTGGTTTAAGATCAGTATAAAGGAAGAAGGCGTTTATAAAATAGATGTAGCTTTTTTTAATAGTCTTGGAATTACGGGGAGCATCCCTTCGGGTCAGATAAGGATTTTTGGTAATGGAGGGGGCATGATTCCTGAAGCAAATAGCGAAAAACGGGTGGATGATCTTGAGGAAACTGCTATTTCGGTAGAAGAT
>JAICTW010000206.1 GCA_025936195.1 Flavisolibacter sp. | reverse complement strand
CGTTCAGGGTTCTGTAATTCTTATCATCACTTGCGATACTACTATCATCATCAATCTTTTAATCGCTCGTTTCAAAATGTCGCCCCTACAGAGCATAACATAACAGTCATGATGCATTCTAGTACCACTACCAAATGTTGCTCCTATGGAGCTTTACGCCTCTTCACAGCTTTGAAAAATTCAATTCTTATGATGGCACATACACAATGCTCAATAAAGTTCTGAACGTTGAAGTGAGTGACACAACAGACGCTCACAGTAGCAATTCAGCTAAGTACATTATCATTCAACTAACTTCTAAAGAACTCTCCACATAAAATAGATCTCCATCTTTCCAATCTTTTATACGAAAACATAAATCTTCAATCACGTAAATAGCTTCGATAAAACGCACCTTTACTTTCCATACAACTCCAGCATCTTTTTTAAATCGTCCAGGGTATTGATCTCATCGGGTTTTTTATCTTTTCTCCACCGGCTGATCCTTGGAAAACGCAGTGCCACTCCCGATTTATGACGATTGCTTGCTGCGATGCCTTCGAAAGCAATTTCAAAAACAAGCTCCGGTTTCACTGTTCGTACCGGACCAAATTTTTCCAATGAATTTCTTTTTACAAACGTATCCACTTGTACAAATTCCTTATCAGTTAATCCCGAGTAAGCCCTTGTAAACGGAATTAACTGATCTCCATCCTTAACAGCAAAAGTGTAAGCCGTGTACAAATTACTTCTTCGTCCGGCGCCTTTTTGTGCATACACCATTACGCAATCAATTGTCAGCGGATCAATTTTCCATTTCCACCAGTCGCCACGTTTTCTTCCTACCTGATACGTTGAATTTTTTCTTTTCAGCATAAAACCTTCTGCGCCCATCTCTCGTGAACCTTTTCTTAGTTCCGCCAATTGTTCCCATGAATGAAATGTAACAATGGGTGAAATGATCAGGCTTGAATGATTGGCCGCAGCCACTACTTCTTCTAATTTTTCCCTTCGTTCTTCCAATGGTTTGTTGCGCCAGTCTTCGCCGTTGTATTCTAAAAGATCGTAGGCAAAAAAAGCAATGGGGGCTTCCTTCAGTTGTTTTTTGGTCACATTCTTTCGTCCAATTCTTGTTTGCAATAATGCAAAAGGCAAGGGAGCCCCCATCCGACTTCCCCCAACAGGGGAAGAGGATCCGGCATAAGGAATGATTTCTCCATCTATCACAATGCCATCAGGCAATACATCTTTCAATGAGTGGTACTCCGGAAATTTTTCTGTCATCAATTCTTCGCCGCGGCTCCATACAAATAACTCATTGTTGCGTTTGATCATTTGTCCGCGGATGCCATCCCATTTCCATTCCACCTGCCATTCTTTGGGATCACCTAATTCTTCAATTTCATTTTGTTCAACTGCATAAGCCAAATAAAAAGGATAGGGCTTTGACCAGTCGGTTGTTGAAGTATGCTCACTTAATAATTCGCTGAATGAAATTGTTGATGGATCCCAATTGCCGCTGATGCGATGTGCAATTACCGAAGGTTGCAGTTGCACTGTTTTTGCCAATGCATTTACCATTAGCTTTTGAGAAACACCAATGCGGAATCCTCCTGTAATAATTTTATTAAAAACAAAACGTTCGGCATCATTCATTTCCATCCACGAATCAATGATGAATTGTTTGCGCACTTCTTCCGGTTCTTTTTCGATGGCTTTTAATTGTTGGATATAATAATGAAGTGGTTTGGTATTTTCCTCTTTTGTAGTTTTATCCGGAAGCAAAAGCGTAATGGTTTCGGCAAGATCACCCACAACATGATACGACTCATCAAACAACCAAAAACTAAGACCAATAAGTTGAACCGCATACGTAACCAATTGTGTAGTGTTCACAACTCTCTTTGGTCTTCGTCCGCTGAAGATGGCGATCACCCAAACTTTGTCCTTATCATTAGCAACAGAAAAATAATTCACCAACGCATCCAGCTTGTCGTTGGTTTTGGTGGAAGAACCAAGCTTCGTTACTAATTCTGCAAATTGCCGCATGAAAGTTTGTGGTTTGAAGTTTATGGTTTGTAGTTAGGGCTGACCATTGATCATTGAATATTGAATATTGAACATTTTACCGGTTGTATTTCAATTGTTGAATGAACCGCTTTTATCATTTTCTCCTTCAACGAATGCACTTGCTTCTTCCGTTTCATCGTCACCGTACTCTGTTTTTATTTCCCTGGAAAAAATTCCTTGTTCGTTCAAATACCTTGTGAACACCGATTGAAATCCGTGCGTGGTGTAAATGCATTCGGCCTCAGTTTCTTTGCATGCTTTGATCAATCCGTTCCAGTCGGCATGATCGCTGATGGCAAAACCGGCATCTGCATTTTTCCTTCTGACGTTACCACGCACCTGCATCCACCCGCTGCAAATACCAATTTCATAAGGAATAAAACGCCGCAGCCACGAAGAGCCTTCTGCACCTGATGGCGCAATCACCACACTGCCTTTCAATTCTTCTTTGGATGCATCAGATGCTTTTCTCATCACAGGCAACTTCCTCCCGATAGCTATCGGGACTGCATTTACCAATGCCATTTGCATATTGTAAACGGCGCCGTGCGCAAAAATTTTATCGGTGACTTGAGCAATTGGCAACAGTATTCTTTGCGCTTTCCCTAAACTGTATGCAATGAGTATGGATGTTTTTCCCTCTGCCTGGTTTTTCCTGATCCAGTTTTGCATGTTCAAATAAATTTCCTGCTGCGGTTTCCATTTGTAAATAGGTAATCCAAATGTGGATTCAGTAATGAAGTTGTGGCATTTCACGGGTTCAAATTGTCCGCTTATTCCATCATTCTCTAATTTATAATCGCCACTTACTACCCATATTTCTCCTTCATGCTCTACCCGAACTTGTGATGAACCAATGATGTGACCTGCGGGAAATAATGTAACACGAACTCCATTCAAATAAACCGGCTCGTTCCATCCAATGCCCTGATAATTGCCAATTCCTAAACGATGTTGAAGTATGGGCTTTGTATAGGTATGGCATAAATAAAATTTGTTCCCCCACTTGGCATGGTCGCTGTGTCCGTGAGTGATGACAGCTTTGTCAACCGGCTTCCATGGATCAATGTAAAAATCGCCGGCAGGACAGTAAAGTCCTTTGTCAGAAAATTCGATCAAGGGCATGAGTAAAGTTAGGGAATAGTGAGTGGTGAGTAGTGGTTGTGGTCAAACTGTCTTTTCTGTACTGGAACAGAATCAATGCAACAAAACTCTCTAATCTCATCTTCGAACTAACTGACTTTAGTAATCGCCTATGACCAAAGCGCCACTTGGTATTGCTATTTACTCCTGCTTTCTCACTACTCACTCTTTCCGCAGATTACTTATATTTGACATTTACCAATCGGCAAGCTTCATGGCAGTATTGAAATTCAGAATTTACATGGAAGAAGACGATAGCGTCTATCGTGATGTGGCAATCAAACACAAGCAAACCTTTTATGATCTTCATGAAATTATTTTGAAAGCGTTTGAATTTGACAGCAAACACCAGGCTACCTTTTACCGCAGCAATGATAACTGGCAAAGAGGAAGAGAAATTTCTTTGGAGAAATATGATAAGCCGTATAAGGCGCCGCCTTTGTTGATGAAGGAAACCACTATTGGTTCAGAGATAAAAGATCCCAACCAAAAGTTTATTTACGTATATGATTTTGCCAAACACTGGACTTTTTTGGTAGAGCTGATCAATGTTTCAAAAGAAGAAAATCCCAAGATCATTTATCCTTCAATGATCCGTAAGGAAGGAATTGCTCCAAGCCAGTATGGAACAAAAAGCCTGCTGGGTGAACGCTTTACCGATGTTGAAGAAAAATATGACCTGACGCAGGGTGCAGAAGGTTTTAGTGAGGAGGGAGAAGGTGGAGGAGAGGAGCACGAAACCGGTGCAGAAGAGAGTAGTAGCAGCGAAGAAGAGCTTTAATTTTAAATACACGAATTTCTTGCACGAATCACATGATTTGAAACCGTGCGGTAAAGCTCGATTTTAATAGCTCTGTTATTCTGACTTGAGAAAGAACGACAGAGTTTTTCTTTTTATTAGTTATGGCAGCAAAAAAGAAGACAGTGATCATTATTGCCGGATCAACGGCAGTTGGAAAAACTTCTGTTGCTATTGATGTTGCCAAACACTTTAAAACGGAAATTATTTCTGCAGACAGCAGACAGTGTTATAAGGAATTAAACATTGGAGTGGCAAGGCCATCCGGGGACGAATTAAAAGAAGTACAACATTATTTTATTGCATCAAATTCCATTCATGAAAAAATAACCGCGGCTACATTTGAGAATTATGCTTTGCAAAAGGCGAATGAAGTTTTTGAAGGTAGTGATGTAGTGGTAATGGTTGGCGGCACTGGATTGTACATAAAAACATTTTGTGAAGGCATGGACTATATTCCAAATGTGCCGGAAAAAATCCGAAAAGAAATAGAAGATCAATATAAGGAAAAAGGGTTGGAATGGTTGCAAAATGAGATCCGGCAATCAGACCCGGAATTTTATAAAACAGGAGAGATCAGGAATCCACAGCGAATGATGAGAGCTTTGGAAGTATGTAAAGCTACAGGGAAATCGGTTTTGAATTTCAGAAAAGGGGAGAAGGTAAAAAGGGATTTTGATGTGGTGAAGGTGGCATTGGAGTTATCAAAAGAACAACTGCATACAAACATTGAAGTACGTGTTGATAAAATGGTAGAAATGGGATTGGTGGAAGAAGTGAGGTCTTTACTTCCTTATCAACACCTGAATGCTTTGCAAACAGTTGGATACAAAGAACTGTTCGATCATTTTAAAGGCGAAACCGACCTGGCAACAGCAAGTTCTGTGATCAAAAGAAATACGAAGCAATATGCAAAAAGGCAAATGACCTGGTTTAGAAAAGATAAAGAATACCACTGGCTGAAACCTGATGCAAAAGAAGTGATTGCGTTTTTGAAAGAAGCTTGTAAAATATAATGACGATTTTTTGAACATGCTTCTTTCGTCAGGGTAAACTCCGGCACGGAAACAGGAAGGAACACAAGGCACTCTGTGAATCTCTGTGCCTTTGTGTGTTAGTGGTTCAATGCTCTTCGAATGAAAGACTTTCAATTTAAGAGATGGCACTTGCACAATGCACAATAGAATTCCAAAGCGTTGAAGTGAGTGACACAAGCGAAGATCACAGTAGTAATGCAGTTAAGTTCATCATCATTCATCTTCAATCCACATATTCATAGAGGCTTCTTTACAAAGAGCACCTATCTTGTGAGATAGTTCAGGCACTAGTAAAATAAAAAAGGCATCACAAAATGATGCCTTACTATTTATGATCGAATTTTGGTTTTAGATTTTAAAGCCGACTGTCAACAATACATTGCCTGTGGAATTTTTTAAATTGGCGCCAAAGTAAGGAGCGTTGGCCAGACGATATGCAAAGTTCACATCCTTATTCAGAGACTGTACATAAGTGAGGTCTATAAAGAAACCTTTGTTGCGGTAACCTAATCCACCACTCAAATCCAACTTATTTCCTTTTTCACCATGAATATCTTTGTAAGGATTGCCATAATAAGCGCCTCCTAAACGAAACATCACGGTAGTAAACTTCAACTCGCCGCCTACTCTGAAATTAAATGCACCTTTGTATGCATTATCAATGGCACCGTTCAATTGTTTCAAATAATTTTTATCGGATTCCAGTGCATTCACTTCATCATCCGGACTGAAAGAAGAAGCCTTATAATTCACATATTCCACATCAGCCGTTACAAATCCTCTTTGCTTT